>JAUQWR010000213.1 GCA_030835065.1 Candidatus Kapaibacterium sp. | reverse complement strand
TGTCATTTTATAAATTAGAATAATATTTTATTATTGCCTCTAGAAATTCATTTACCATTAGAAACAACCAGATAAGTGCCTTATGAAAAAATCAGAGATAAAAATATTAAATGAAGTTGCTATAAATATAAAAAAGCTGAGAATGCAAAAGCATATTTCTCAGCTTGATTTTTATAATGATACCAATATTCATATAGCTAGAATTGAGCAGGGAAGAAAAAATATTTCAATAATTACATTAATAAAAATTTGCAAATATTTCAATGTTTCGCCTGCTGAAATACTGGACAATCCAGATATTTTTAAAACTTAATTATATTTAATTCTTATTCATATCTCAAGGCTTCGATCGGGTCGAGTTTTGCCGCCTTGCCAGCCGGATACATTCCAAACACAATACCAAGCAAAGTACAAATCACCAAACTAAAAATAATCCAATTCCATGGTAAAGTAATAGAAAGATTCAACAATAGGCTAAATAAGCTTCCTGCACCAACTCCCATTAAGATTCCAATTGCTCCGCCCACTTGGCACAAAGTAATTGTTTCGATAAGGAATTGCATCATTATCCATCTTCTTTTAGCACCAATGGCTTTTCTTATTCCAATTTCGCGAGTTCTTTCTTTGACTGATACAAGCATAATATTCATTATACCTACTCCGGCAGCTATCAAGGCAATTCCACCGCATATAAAACCAAAATAATACAAATAAATCGTGAATGATTGGAATTGCTCTCTTATTGCTTCGTTCGACTCTATTTCGAAAGAATTTTCTTCTCCGGGTTTGTCGTTACGAATAGATCGCAGCACTCCTGTCGCTTCATCTATTGTTACTGGCAAATCATCTTTTTTGTTTGCTTTAATAGTCAATGTGAGAGATTCGCTCCACTCATCCGAAAAATAAGTCAAAAAGTTATTTAAAGGAATAAGAACCATATTATCTTGGCTCTGGCCAAACATAGCTCCTTTAACATCCAAAACACCAATAACATTATATTTCTGATTATTAATAGTAATATCATTTCCAATTGCCTTACCATCCGGAAAGCATTTTACAACAATATCATTTCCTATTACAGCCACATTTCTATTAGATTCGATATCACTAAAAGTGATTTGTCTGCCATCACTAATTTTTCTATTATTTATTTGATAATATTCTTCGTCAATACCGATTAAAGTAACGTCTGGATTAGTTTCCTTGCCATTAGCTTTAACGAGGAAACCTTGCGAAAAGGCTTGAGCACTTACCAAATCGACATCAGTAAGCCTTTCTTTCAATTCTCTATATTGCGAAAAAGTAATAGCTTTGCGTTTACGATATTTTCTCCAGGCTTTATCGCCCATTTGAATTTTGGGAGTCTTATAG
>JAUQWR010000212.1 GCA_030835065.1 Candidatus Kapaibacterium sp. | reverse complement strand
ATTTTTTTAAAATAAGCAATAATATCTTTATTGTCAATATCTTTATTGATAAAAGAAAACTTAGATTCGAGAGACAAATTTAGTAAACTATAAGATATAAAAACTTGTTTTATATCGTCAATAATAAACTTTTGTTTTGCTTCATTATCTTTTAAAAATAAAGTAGGCACAGGGATATCGTAAGAATCTGTCATACTACTTATTTAATAAATGTTGGTAAAAAGCCTTCATGCTTTCATGTTCAATAACATCGTTGCAATACTCAAACAATTGCCTGTCTTTTCTAGCTTCAATCCAAGGTTTTTCGTTGTGTGTTAATAGAACAAGTTTATCTTGAGATAAAACAGCATAAGCTGTCATAACATTAGCGAACAGTTTCTTTTGATTGTCATCAAATTCATTGAAAATACTATCAAATGAAACAGCTTCCGGACATTCAATTTCTTCAGTTCTGGATTTATTAGAATAATTCTCATAAATCTTTCTATAAACTGGACCATTAACCCATGCTTCAGGAGTTTCTTCAAAAAGAGGATTATCAAAGTAAACCAAATGCCATGCTTGAAGATAATACAATAATTTTTGAAGTTTTAAGTGAGAAATGAATAAACCTTCTCTGTAACAGTAAAGTATTATTAATTGGGCAACCTTCTCAATGCTTAAGATTTTCATACGCCCCTCATATTTGTACACGTTTTTTGATATTTAGCTAACATCTAATATCAAATTAACTTAATAGAAGTTTTCAACAAAGAAATATTTTGAAAAAATGTACAAAAAGGAAAGGACATGAAACTCATTATTGTAACTCAAATGTGACCAAATATTCAGCGTATAGATGAGCGAGAGTAGGAAATTTTTATTTTGTATTAGTGGCGTAAAGTACGGATAATTGAATGGTAGGGTAAAAAGTAAAAAAAGTCGGGAAACTTATACGATAAATTTAAATCATTTTCGACTTAAATCAATAATAAAAATGCAAATAAGATAAAAAAATTGTAATAAACTAAATAAAGCTAATGTGAATAGTGAAAATTTAAAAATATTTAATTAGGATAAACGAAAAAATTACAGTAATTTTATCTATAATGAATGAAAATATTAAGTAAAATATAAAGGAAAGATTGATGAAGACAAAGTACATTATCGGTATAGCTGCCGCTTTGGTCTTTGTGGTTGTGGCAATTTTCTCTTTCAATAGCAATACAGTCGATTATGCAGATTTTCCAACTGCACAAAAGAGTGGCAAGACTGTTCAGATTATTGGGTCATGGGTTAAAGAAACTCCAACATCATATAACCCATCGAAAAATACATTTGAATTTGTAGCGAAAGATGAAAAACAAAACAAGGCGAAAGTAATATTTCATGGTTCTAAGCCACAGAATTTTGATATAGCTCCTATGGTTGTTATCAAAGGAAGATTTGAAAATGAAAATTTTATTGCTAGCGAAGTTTTGACAAAATGCCCAAGTAAGTACGAAGGCAAAATGGAAAAACAAGCTTCTAATTAATTAAATTTTAATAACAATTAATAGAGAGTTATGTTAGGATCAGTATTTGTTTACATAATTTTGGGGCTTGCTTTAGTCTCGACTGTATCATATTTTCTATCAGTTAAATATGAAAAACTAGCCAAATTAGGCGAAATATTTTATTTTGCTGTAGTAGGTGGTATTGTATTTATTTCTGCTTTTCTACTAGCGAATATATTTAACCATAATTTCCAATTGACTTATATTTGGGAATATTCATCAAAAGAATTACCTAACTTATTATTATTTTCATCCTTTTATTCGGGGCAAGAAGGTTCATTTTTATTATGGGCACTAATGCTTTCGCTCTTAGGACTTATTGTACAGCCTTTTGCTAAACGCAATGGCTATCAAGCTTATGCAATGGGTTTCTATTCATTAATTCTAGTATTTATTACTTTAAT
>JAUQWR010000021.1 GCA_030835065.1 Candidatus Kapaibacterium sp. | reverse complement strand
ATTGAACTAGATCTTGAGAGATATTACAGCAGAAGACGAACAAAGGCTCTTCAGCTCGATAACTCATGATAAAGAGCTAAGAGATGAATTTAATACATTTGTATTAATTGATTCTACACTCAAGGCGTCGTCCAAGTCGTTTGTTCCGCCAACAGATGTTACAAATAATATATTTTCTAGTTTAGGGCTGTCAAATCCGGCATCTATTGCAATTGAAGAGCAACCCACGGTGACTTCACTTTCCACAAAAACCAAGCTCTCCAAAGGAATTGTTATCAGTCTTGCCACCATTACAATTCTAATGACCACCCTTGTCTTAACCTTATTATTGGATAAAACTGGTAATGATACGACAAGCCCTAACTACGAAAATATTTCAAAAATTTCTCCAGGATCGGCAAATGCTGAAATTAACCATAGTAGTAAAGCAATTCCTAATAATCATCCTATGGCTAATAATAATGCCGAACAACATCATTCGGTGATTGGTGCGGATAATCAATCACTGAATGATAGCCAGAATAAAATTAAATCAAAATATATCGAAAAAAACAAAAGCAACACAAATGATATTAGCAATGTGATTGTGGACAATTCTTCAATTACTAAGGATGCTAAGAATAATGAAAATGTTGCTGAAGTTCAAAATTCAATGACTGAAAAAGTAGTTGATGATCAAAGTAATATATTGAATAATCAAGAGTCAATAAAAGAAGAACCACAAGCAGTAGAAGAGCCAAGTTTAAGGGAAGTAAATAGAATAATTGTTCTAAATACTGAACCAAGCTCAATGCAAATAAGTTCTCCTCTGGGAATTTCAAATGAAATCAATGTGAAAGATAGGTTGTTTGATTCTGATGCAAATCCACTTTTTCCATCGAACTATAAATATGGTGAATTTTATGTGTCGCTAAGACATTTGCCAGGATGGAACGAAAATACACCAAAAGTAGAGCCAGCTAAAGTATACTTGTTCAAAGATTTTGCATTATATGCAGATTATAAGATAAATGAAGAGTATTCTTTGGGTTTAGATATTCGCCAAGAAACAGCTTATTTGCAGTATCACGGCAAAGAAGGAAAATTTTTGGAATACAATTATTATCAGCAACCAAATTTGACTTCTCTTTCTATGCATTTTAAGTATGTACCATTCAAAACTGAACTATTGGAACCATTTGTACAATTATCAGTTGGTGGAAATAGAATTGGACTAGTAACTAGAGAAATGATAGGAACAAGAATTGATCTATTTTCAAGATATTGGATGACGTTTGGAATTGAGTATAATCAGCAATTGTTTATGTATCAAAATAATATATTTAATTCGAAAAAATATAATATAAATTATGGTTTCGGAGTTGATTTTTAATGAAAAAAAATCTTTACATATTATTAGCTCTGTTTTTAGTGTTTGGTATTAGTTCTTGCAGCGAAGTAGTCAATAGCGATGAAAATGTTGTAAAAGAAAGAGTTTATACTAAAGAAGAATTAGAAAAAAATATAAAACTAGTATTAAATTGGGGAAGGTATTTTATAGGTGATACTGTAGAGATTGGACCATTCTATAAAGATTTTCTGGATAGACAGACTACCTTAAGTTATGGATTTTTGACAAATTTGCCCAATACAACATATCAATTGAAAAGTATAGCATTAGATACCGGTGAAATTAAATTTATATGGTTGCCTGATGAAAGTCAATATTACGCAGACTTTAATAAAAATCCATATTATGCCTATTATGATATATTTGATGATGTTTTTCTATTTATCTATTTTAGATTTTATGATATACCTGAAGGGACTTATTATAGCCGACTTTATATAAATGATAATAAAAATATTTATTGGATAATTAAATGTACACTTACAACAAAAAATTAACAGCGTTTTTGGTGATTACTATATGCACAATATTTTTTAATATTTCATATTCTTATTCTCAAACATTGTTGTGTCCTATTGATTCAGTTTCTGGTTGCCCTGAATTTATAGAAGATTCAGAAACTATTGTTACCAGCGCTCCGGACTGTATTATTGAAGTTAAATTTATACGAAGAATCTGTAATGGAGCTTTTGAATTTTATATACAAGATATTATAAAAACAGGCAACTGTGAATCCATGAACGAACTGGAATATAATGAAAAATATATGTCGAGCTTTAGAGAATGGGTGGATATAATATTAATGGAAAAATTATTAGTAAAATATAAGGACGTATTTACTGTACCTCCATGCAATATTGCAGCACCAGGAATTACTTTCAATACTTATTCTGCATCTTGCGGAGTGTGGGTTAAATGTACATTTGATGTAGATTCTGCTTCGAAAGTATGCGAAAGAGGATGGTTAGGCGCAGGACCTGAATGGAAGGAAAACGGAAAATTTAAAGTAGCTGTCAGTAAATATCAATCTTGCGGAAAAACTTGTTGCCACAAAAAATATGAAGTATGCAAAGATGGAACCGGTAAAATATTTATTAAACAAATTGAAAAAAAAGCAATTGGCAATTGTACAGATCAAGGTAATTATGACAAACCATGCCAAAATGGATGTTGATGAGAGGACTATATGAAAAAGCTTTTTGTGATATTTATAGGGTTGATGGTAAGCCAATTAAATGGCTCGGAATTTAATGAAGATACGGGAGAAAAAGCTGAGCAAGTATTCTCATATATAAACTCAGAAGGAATTGAGTATATACATGATAATATTACAAGTCCATATAGCTTGTTCGAAAAAATTCATGGACAAAAAAAATCAAACGAAATTAGAACTGTCGTATATACAGATATTAATGGAAATTCAATGATTTCTAATAATAAATTGTATTGGCGCGAATATAAAAAAGATGAAAAATATATTTTAACTAATTCTAATATTAAAATTAAGGTTTCGCCAAACCCTGTAGAAAATATTATTAGTATTAAATTGAGAAGCTTGCTTCCTGGAGAGTTGTCGATTGATGTTTGCAATCTTTTCAATTCAACTACTTATAATATATTTAGTAAAATAATTGATAGTGACAAACTTGACGTGCAAGAAGACTTGACAAAGTATAACTTGAAAAAGGGTGTTTACTTACTAAAAATTACAAATAACAATAAAGTTATTGTTGAAAAAATTCAAATTATTTAATCGAATCCTATGTTGACGTATAATAAGATTATGGATTTAGAAAAAAATATCAATGGTGTGAAAAGCATCAGAAATGGTAGTACATTTAATGCCGAAGATATTAATCACGGGCTGATAAAGCTGCCCGGAGGTTGTAAGCTGATTTATAATTACTCTTGGCGAATATCTAGGACTAGTAATGTGTTTGCAATTCATGATG
>JAUQWR010000211.1 GCA_030835065.1 Candidatus Kapaibacterium sp. | reverse complement strand
AGAAATAGGAAATGGTGCAAAAATAATTTGCCTCCTGAACTCAGAAACATTGGCGAATTTATGTACTAAAGAACGGGATTTATTAAGCAAAAAACTATCTGATATGGATGCCGAAATTATCGATTTTGGAGCCTGCTTTAAACACGCAGAGAGACCTACTAATGTCGAAGTAACTTGTATTAAAGTTAAAACTGTTATGCAAGGACGTAAATTCGATTTTACACCAGCTGACAAGGAAAGAATATTCTATAATATCGAAGATATATCTGATACACAATTAGCAAAAGCCAACGTATTAGAAAATATGGTCGAAAGATATCATCTAACCTTAAACGCATTTGAACGTGTAATCAGAACTATAAATGAAGCATTTTATTACGCTCAAGGCTTGATAGAAGAACCAGAAAAAGTGCAAAATATAATAGCCAATTCTATCAAAGATACAAGAGATGCTAAAGATGTTTTTAACAAGATCTTATCAGAATTTCGCCGTCAAGCATGGTCTAGTCTATTCAAGAAAACAAAATTAAGTAGAATATCTACTAAAAAAGTACGTGAAGATTTTCATGAATTCCAAGAAGCACAAGGCTATATGAGTTATTCTGTTGAAAATATTTCTAATTTAATCGCAGGTATTTTTATGAATCAAGACAAAATCTTTGAAACCTGTATTGTAGAAGCTTTCGATTTATTAACGAAATACCATAAAGAAAATAGATGCTATATTGAAGGTTGGAAAACAAATGATGCTTGGAGAGTTAATCGTAAAGTAGTTTTACCTCTCTATTTCGAAAAATGGACTTCATATGATCAAAATACTGTTCCAACATATTCCCGTCATTACGAGTCATTAATGGATATTGAAAAAGCTTTGTGTTTTATAGCAGGTAAATCTTATGACAAGATAATTACAATTGATAATTTAATCAAAGAAGGGATACGCTATGGTACATTGCAAGATTCTGAATTTTTTAAGTTCAGAATATACAAAAAAGGTACAATTCATTTGCAATTCAAAGATGATTTTATTTACGAACAATTCAATATTATTGCCTGTAAAGGCAAGAATTGGTTGAAATCAGCTTAGGAGGTGATTTATGAAAAATTCAGAAAATTCAAATAAACCACGAATACTTCATCTAACTTTATCAGCAAAAGCTTTTGAGGTGATGGTGACAGGTGAAAAATCAACTGAATATAGAGAGCCCTCTAACTGGATTTTGTCAAGATTAACAGGAAAAACATACGATTACATTAAATATGTCAATGGATATGGTAGAGATAGACCTTACTTTATAGCTTTATATGGAGGATGGGAAATAGAAAGAAATCCATATAATATTACTTTTTCAAATGGATTAGCAGTTGAAAGTAAACTAGGTACAGTCAAAATTTACTCAGGTAGAATAATTGAAAAAAACAACCTTAAAAATCAATCAATTAATGGTGATTTATGATAACCTATGACATGATAGATAAGAAGATTGATAGGCTTGTAAAAGACGGGCATCGAGTTGCACGTATATTTACACTTTGGTTGGGTGAGTCTTTCAGGATACAAGACTTGTATATATCAGCAGATGCTATTTTTGTAGGTGGAGTACGGATTTATGAGCATATAAAAAATTATAATGAAGAAAAGCACGTGCTTTTATATTACAGACTCGAAGAACTGTTCGAAAAGCAACAAACACAATATAGTTCAGAATATAATGAATCAGAAATAATA
>JAUQWR010000210.1 GCA_030835065.1 Candidatus Kapaibacterium sp. | reverse complement strand
AGCATTAGCTACTATAATACGACCACCACTCATGGTAAAACTAGAGCCTGTATTACTTATGTCAAATCCAATCTCATTAGCATTAGAATTACCTTTGCTCGAAACAATAAACTCAGTGGAATTTGATATTGATAGATTTACCAAACTATTTGAAATTGCTCTTGAAAATGCACCGGCAACATTGATCCTACCATTAACAAGATTAATAGTAGTACCAGTTCGGTAATAAAAGTTTTCATTAATAGCATCACCGATCAATAAACTGCCACCATTTATTAAAAATGAGGTTGAGGCATTTGAAGTAAAACTTGCTTTAGATAAAATCGAGCCGTTATTTATACTTATTCCGGTAAATGGATTCATCGAAATCTGACGAGTTCCTGTCGAAATATTCAAAGTATCATTTATTGAATATTTAAGAACACCCTGATTAAATCTGCTGATAAAATCAGATGAGATCTTTGATGCGATAGCATATTGTTGCGAATTGATTGTCAAGGTATCGCTGAGCTGTCCTATTTTATCGATTATTAAATCTCCAAGATCACCCCAACGCCCGGTACCACTAAGCATAGACTGACCTGAGCCGGAAAACTTCAACTGAGTATAACTATCAACATCAGATTTAAGGTTAATTGAATCACTACTATTATGAATTAAATCTTTAGTAATAATCAATGTATCTGTGCGATTAGCACTGGCAATACCATCAATTCTTCCATTATCATTATCAAGGAATAATTGGCGAATTAGCAACCATTTGCTTGTAGGCGAATTAGCAAATCTCAAAACACCTGAAATTCCACTTGGATTAGTTCCACCAATTCTTAAAGTATCAATCCTTGCAGAATCGAGGTTGAAAGTAACAATATGCCCATCAATATTTACTGTATCGCTATTATACAATGCAAAAGGATAATATGAAGAAGGTGGTCCACTATGTTTTAATATAGTATCATTAGACCAAGTATTTGGATCATTCCAATTACCTGTTTGACGGCTGAAGAAAATTCTACCTGCGTAAAAATCTTCTTTTTCGCCGGCTGTCCAATCCCCATTTATTGTATTTGTATTATTGACCG
>JAUQWR010000209.1 GCA_030835065.1 Candidatus Kapaibacterium sp. | reverse complement strand
ATTCAAAGAAATTGGCATTAATGCAATACTCTTATTTAGTTTCGATGCAGATCCTCTTTGTGGATTTGAATCAACAAGCAAACCAAAAGACACATATAATGGCATAGCAGCAAGAAAGCTTATTTCTTTACTAGCAAAACTAGTAATTAATGGTGTGATAATCATCATAATTACAGCACCTGAACTCAGCTCAAAAGAGTACATTTTCAGTAAAGCACGAAACTTATTAATCATATTTCGCCTTTTTGAATATAGATAAAACAATTTGCTCCAAGTTCATATATTCTTCCGATTTTATTTCAATGTTCATATTTTTTAATTGGCTACAAACCTTGTCGTAATCTGAGCAAACCAAAGCAATAGAATCATTCTCAATTTTTCTTTCAAATATTCCTGAATCAATTAATTCAGGAGTATTATCTGGAATATAAATTTTTCTCCAATTTTCAATTAAGTTAGATTTCTCCTCATTAAGAATAATTTTTCCGTCAGAAAGAATTGCAATTTCATCAGCTATTTTGTCGATTTCAGGAATAATATGAGAAGAATATAGAATAGAATTTTCATCATTCTGCATAAATTCGAACAAGATATCAATCAATTCGTTTCGAGCAAATGGATCAAGACCGTTAGTTGGCTCATCCAGCAACAAAAGGCTAGGTTTGTGAGAAAGAGCAGCAATAATAGACAATTTTGTATATTCACCTGTAGAAAGATTAGCTATTACAGTCGAGCTATCAAAGCTAAGCCTGTCAATCAATGAATTCATTAGGTCGAAATCCCAATTATCATACATTTTTGAAAGGAAGGCAAGCGAATCCGCCGATTTTATGTTAGTCCATTGAAAAATATTGTCTGTTACAATTCCCATAGAATTGATCCAGGTTCTCAATGATTTTCTGTCGCTAATTATTTCGTTATTAAATTTGATAAGACCGGAATCGGGCTTTATAGCACCAAAAATTGATTTAATTGTTGTTGATTTTCCAGCACCATTTGGACCTATATAAGCATGAACCCGCCCCTGGAGCAATTTTAAATTAATTGGTCCTAAGTTGAAGCTGGGAAAGTTTACTATGAGATCACAAATTTCGAGAATATAACTCATTTTTCTTCCTCATTGATAATTCTATTTACTACTTGTGAAATTACTGAATTAGTTAATCCCTCTTTTCTTGCTTTTTCGATAATTGGTCTGAAAGCATTTTCAAAAGACTGTATTGAAAGCTCTGATTTTTGTGAATCTTTGAGAGATGCTACAAAAAAGCCTTTTGCTCTTCTGGAGTAGATTAAACCTTCGGACTCAAGCATTTGATATGCTTTTTGCACTGTGATTACACTTACTTGATTGTCACGTGCAAATGCTCTTATAGATGGCAATTCTGCAGATTCGGCTAATTCTCCTGAAAGGATTTTTGCTCGGATCTGTTCAAATATCTGCCTTTGTAGTGGCAGATTTGCCATATCGTTTATTACTATTTTCATATTGTCACTACTGTTTATATACAATATATACAGTTATTTTTTCACCTGCAAGTTTTTTTTAAAAAAAACCAAAAAAGGGAGCAAAATATTTCAGCTCCCTTGTTTTTCAGAAAATTGATTGTTTAATTAAATTAATTCATATAAACAAGTTAGTTCATGTTCTGTGTTATTATATGAATATCTTCGCTAAGCTCGACTGATGGACTTGGATTTACAATCAAATTATCATTTGCTTCAATAGCGAGTATCTTTTGTCCTTGTTGTTCGATAATTTGGTTTAAAGTTTTCCAATCTAAATCTCTGGTATCCGAAATAATGCTTTTGATTGGAATTCTATTAGGTTTTGAATAAATCTTTCTGCCAGTCGGATCAATTTCTAAGTAGGAATTATTCAATACTATAAGTTTATCATAATAATTTAATGAGTAGTCGATAGTTTTATTTGGATTGATAATCATCTTGCCATTTATAATAAATCCAAGGAAAGTATTATTTTTTGAGAATACTTTATCTATCAATTCACTGAATGAATAATCTTTAGTATCAAGGAATTCTGAAACATCCTTTAGCACAATATTAGGCTTATCGGTAGCGAATAAATCATTATAAACATCCTTCAAGTGTCTCGATTCTGAAA
>JAUQWR010000208.1 GCA_030835065.1 Candidatus Kapaibacterium sp. | reverse complement strand
TTCTTGTTTTTTTATTTTAGTTTTAAATCTGTTTTTTGCAGATTCTTTATCGCTAATACCGGGCATAACAAATGATGCAAACTCAGTGCCTGCATCGTCCGGAGTCCATTCAGGTTTTATATTGTTTTGCATTTATAACCGTAATAAATATTTTACCTCTGCAAAATTACGATAATATTTTTAATATCCATCTTTGTTTTAACTTTGGCGATATAAATTCCATTGGGTAACAAATTGCCTGATTTGTCTGTTGTATTCCAATAATTTGAGGAATTGTCAATTATAGATACCGGTTCACCCAAAAGATTGAAAATACTAATACTATCAAAATGACCACTAAAATAAATACTAGCATTTGCAGGATTAGGAAATAAATGGAAATCGCTATTTTTATCTTGCTCTAATGAATTTGTTATTCCACTCAATTCAATAATTCTATCATTGCCATTACTAGTGCATATATAGATTTTACCATTGGGAGCAACTAAAACATCTCTTAGTCTGCCATATTTATTAATCAAAAATTCTTTTCTTTCGATTATTTTATCTTTGGCATCATTTAATTTTAATTGTAATAATCTCTGCATTTTCAAAGTAGCAACTAATAATGAACCATTAAATTCAGGTATGTCCATGTGATTATAGTAGTCTATGCCGCAAAGAGCAAGAGTTTGTGTTGGCTCAAGAGAAATAATGGGCTCCTTGATATTATTTTCTGTGCAAAATTGCGATTCATTTGGTTTGTTGTTGTCGCAATAACCTGCAACATTGGGCCAACCATAATTTCTTCCTTTTTCAATTACATTGATTTCATCGTCTGTTGATGGACCATGCTCTGAACTAAAAAGTTTATCTCCAACAAATGTAAGACCTTGTGGATTGCGATGACCATAAGTCCATATTCTGCTACCAGCAAATGGATTATCCTCGGGAATAGAGCCATCATCGTTTATCCTCAAAATTTTTCCGGATAGACTCGTTAGATTTTGAGCTGAGGGTTGATTAGATGCATCGCCTGTGCTTATATACAGCTTTTTATCGGGACCAAACAGAAGCCTTGAGCCATTATGTATAGAAGCTCCAGGAATTTGATCGAGAATTGTAAATGGTGAGCTTATATTATCTGAATCAACATTATACCTAACAATTTTTTCGAGCGTAGTATTATTAGTACCTTTGTAATTATATACCACGTATAAAAATGGTTTTGATTCAAAATCCGGATGAAATACCATTCCTAATAATCCACCTTCATTATTAGGATATACATCAGAAATAGTTAATAAAAGCTTAAACTGACCTGTTAATGGATCGATTTTATTTATTCTTCCAGGACGCTCTGTAAACCAAATTGTATTGTCAGGAGCCCAAACCATATCCCAAGGATATGACAAATCTGAAATCAATTCTTTTTCTTTAAATTCTGCTGCAAATAAACCTATTGTGCTTATAAAAAAAATTAAAAAATTCTTTATCATAGTTTCACCTTAATTCGTTATTTTATTAATTATAACGAATTAAAAATTATAATATTAGGCGAGCCTAAAAATAAAATAAAGGAGTTTGTTTTATGAAAAAATTGTTAATGTTATTGGGATTATTATTATATAATGTTAGTTTATTGGCATCAGGTCCGGGAATTAAGTCAGGTCCAATGCTTGGATATTCAGAGATGAGAGAATCTATTGTCTGGATTCAAACTGAAAAAGATGCTAAAGTTGAGATGGAATATTTTGATATAGAAAATCCCAAAATAAAATTTAGAAGTAATATTGTAAAGACTGACAAAACAAGTGCTTATACAGCAAAATTAGTAGCCGACAAGGTAGAGCCCGGAAAAAAATATGAATATAAAATTTTATTAAACGATAAACAAGTTAAGTTTGATTATCCTACAATTCTTCAAACACCAAAATTATGGCAATGGCGTGAAGATCCGCCTAGCTTAAGAATTGCAATGGGAAGTGGAACTTTTATCAATGAAGAGAAATACGATCGTGCCGGCAAGCCTTATGGTGGTGGATATGAAATATTTAAATCAATTTATAATATTAAACCCGATATAATGCTCTGGTTAGGTGATAATGTTTATCTTAGAGAAGCAGATTATTATTCAAGAACAGGAGTTATTAATAGATATACTCATGTTAGATCATTAGCTGAGATGCAGGCATTACTTGCTAATACACATAACTATGCAATACTTGATGATCATGATTTTGGACCTAATGATTCTGATAGAGGTTTTGTGGGCAAAGAAATGACGATGGATGTTTTCAAAATGTTTTGGGCAAACCCATCTTATGGATTTCAAGATATGAATGCAGCAGTGACTATGTTTTCTTGGGCTGATTGCGACTTTTTCCTTTTGGATAATCGTAGTTTCAGGTCTCCAAATAATAGAAAAACAGGCGAGAGGGTTATTCTTGGTGAAAAGCAAAAGCAATGGTTGTTCGACAATCTTGCTTATAGCAAAGCAAAGTTTAAGTTTGTTGTAATGGGCGGTCAATTTTTAAATTCTGCTGCTGTTTACGAAAATTATGCTTGCTATCCTGAAGAGAGAAATGAGATAATTAATTTTATTGAAAATGAAAAAATTGAAGGTGTGATTTTTATCAGTGGTGATAGACATTTTACAGAACTATCAAGACTAAAAAATTCAAATAAGCCTATGATGCTTGATTTTACTTCCTCTCCTTTATGCTCAGGACCAGTCAAAGATGCTTGCTCTAAAGAAGTAAATACTAATCGTATTGATGGAACTTGTTTCAATGAAAGAAATTTTGGAGTTATTGAAGTAAGTGGCAAGTTGAAAAGTCGTCAAATCAAGTTTATTACATATGATAGTAATGGAAAACTGATATGGGAAAAATCATTTTTAGAATCTGATTTTAAAGCTGAATAAAACAAAAAAACCGCTTGAAGTTTCAAGCGGTTTTTCGTACGCCGGACTGGATTCGAACCAGTGACCCTCAGCTTAGAAGGCTGATGCTCTATCCGGCTGAGCTACCGGCGCATTAGAGAATACAAAATTAAGCAGTTTTTGCAATCTATGCAAGAAAAAAATTCAATTCTATTGCTTTTTTTGTCTGATTAAATCATAAATCCTGAAATTTAAAAAATTTAATGTCATACCAAAAAATATGTCTTCAAGCGGAATTGTTCCAATTCTTATTCCTAAATTGTATATGTCGTTGTATTCTACTATTGGGATTGCTGTTAGTATTCCGTTTACTATCAAAAATGGAATAAGTATTATTATATAACTTGTTAAATAATAGTTGTGCTCAGCTTTACTTATTATCATTAGTAAATTGATTATTGCGCACAATCCTAAAGCATAATATGTGTATAGCTTTATTGGATTGAGAATTGCAATTACACCAATTAGCATTGATACTACTATGATGATAATTTTGGATATCTTGACAGGTAACTTTTTATCATAAAATCTTACTACTTCATATACAAATAGTCCGGCAAATGGAATTGTGATAAAGAATAGTATTTCTTCTATTGGTATGTTTAATATGTTTATACCAATTATATAATCTGGATTAAATCCCCAAACACCTTGCTGAATAAATAAATAATCCCAAATTAAGAATAGAATTGCATTAAGGCTGATTGGGATTATAGTTGTTTTCCATTTATCTACAAAATGAAGTTTTTTTTCGCAACTCATGAAAATTGGACCGAGAATCACAGCCAAATTGATAAGCAAATATGTATATTTCATAGTTTTTCCTTTTGTTCAAAATTTATTGGCATAAAATTAGCAAATTGTAACTTATGAATAAAACAATTATATATATTTGCCTTGTTTTATTAGTTATTTCATGTTCTGACGAACCTGATGGCTTATCATATTATTCAAATGGTGAATATCAGTCAGCTAAAGCTGAATTCATAAATGATAGTTCTGATTTTCAGGAAGCTAAGTTTAATATAAGTTTGATTGATTTGAATAAAAACGATTATAGTTCATCATGGAAAATTTTGACTAGTAATATGCCTGATAGCATTAAATACAAAATTTTCTATAATATTGGAACTAAAATTGGAAAGTCAAATATTGATTCTGCATTAAATTCTTTGCAACAAGCAATGATTAAAAATCCAAATGATTTTGATTCAAAGTATAATTACACATATCTATTACAAAAATTATCGAAGAATAATCAAAAGAAAGATAAAGATTCGACCATCAAAGTAGATGTAAGTCAGATCAATCAAGACAGAAAAGATGCTATCTTCAGACAAATTGAAATTGAGGAGCTTAAAACTCGTAGAAAACTGAACAAATCATTGACCACCAAAGCCAAAGTAATCAGATGGTAAAGTATATAATTATATTATTCTTAATGTTTTCGATGAATCTTTACTCCAAAGGCGTTAAGGTATTTATCGAGAAGAATAATCCAAATAGTAAAAATATACATGTTGTTTACATTTCAAATTATAAATTCGATAAAATCCAGACACCCGAATTTAAAGATTTTACTGTATTGAGTGGTCCAAATTTTTCGGCTTTGCCTGAAGGATTTGAATATTCATATATACTAAAACCTAAAAGAGAAGGTGAACTAACGGTCGCACCTGTAATTGGAATAATAGGCAACAAATCTTATGTATCTTCCTCTACCAAAATTAATTACAAATTTACTTTACCCAATTCTGATAATTCAACTAATTCGATTCAAACGAATTACCAGAATCATGTTTTTATTCGAATAGAAACAAATAAAAACAGGTATTACTATAATGAACCCATTGTGGCAAATTATTACTTATACTATAACAGCTCTTTGAACATTACAGAAGCGAATACAATTGAAAATCCGAATTTTAATAGTTTCAATGCTATAGAAGTAAGAGATATTAAAGAAAATCCAAAGGAAATTTTAATAGATAATAATATTTATGGTGTTGTATTATTAAAACGCACAGTATTATATGCCAATAGTGTAGGAAATCACAATATTCCGCCTTTGAAATACAAAATTGTAATTCGAAATAATAATAATATGTCTGATAATTACATTTGTACTTCAGAATCAAAAGATATTGAAACAATAAATCTACCTATTATTAATAATTTCAATGGTTATATTGGAGAATATAATTGCAAAATTGACAATTATCCAGAATTTGTTTTTTTAAATAAACCATTTGAGTTGAGAATTCAAATCCAGGGTTCAGGTAATCTTCATTTAATCAATACAGATTGTTTTAGTTTCCTACATGGTTTAGAATTTTCATTAAAGGATGTTATTGAAGATTATCACTATTCAGATTCTTCGGTTTTTGGTACAAAAACATTTGTGTTAAATGTAATTCCTAGAATACTTAAATCGTACAAATTCGTTCCTTTAAGTACGGTAGGCTTCGAACCAAAAACTAATACAATATATGGACTGAATTGCAATGAAATTGAAATACAAGTAAAAGAAGAAAAATCCGAAGAAAAGAAAAATGATTATAATTATTTCTACTACGCTGGATTTGTGCTATTGGGGCTTGGCTTAATACTATTGCTTGTTTGGTTTGTCTCATTATCAAAAAGAAGTAGAAAATCTAACAATGCGAAGGTTCATGATAATATTAATCAAGAGGTTATAGTATTAAGCGATAGTGATTACCAGGTAGTATCCGATTATTCTGACATTGAATTTTTAGATGAATTTAAGATATATATTTCAAAAAGTTTTAAACAAAAGTTAAATATTGATCCATTTGCGACATCAGAATTAGAAATTAGCCTAAAAAAATCGGGAATTAATTCTCAATTAATAAAAGAAATTTGTAAATTTGTATTTGAGATTGATAAAATAAGATTTTCTAATAAAAGAATTGATTTTGATAGAATAGCATTAATGAATAGATATAAGCAAATAATCGATAAGTTGGGTAACAATGAAAACCAAATTTGATATAAGTGCAGCAATGATAGTCAAAAACGAAGAGA
>JAUQWR010000207.1 GCA_030835065.1 Candidatus Kapaibacterium sp. | reverse complement strand
TAATAAAGTATCTAACAGAGTTGAACTTAACTGGAGCACAGCAAGTGAAAACAATAGCTCACGTTTCGAAGTTGAAAAAGCTGAAGTTACAAAAGCTGGTACAAGCACTTACAATAAGATTGACGAACTTGCAGCAAAAGGCAATAGCAGCATCATTAGCTACTACGGTCCTGTAGTTGATAGAAACGTTCAATTTGGTAATACATATTCATACAGACTTAAAATGATTGATAAAGACGGTAGCTTTAGCTATAGTGGCGAAAAAGTTGTAACATTCGAAGGTGATGCTAGTGCATACATCAACCAAGTTACTCCAAGCCCAATTATGAGCGATGCTAAAGTATCAGTTGTATTGAGCCAAAACATGAATATTTCAGTTGAATTATTTGATATGAATGGTAAACTTATCAAGACATTATTCACAGGCGAAAAAGCTGCTGGCGAAAGCACAATCAGCTTCAATGCTAATGACTTGGCAAGTGGTTCATACCTTGTAATTTTGAAAGCAGGCGAAACATCAGCAATGAAAGTTGTTCAAATCAACAAATAATTGATTGATATATAGCTAAAAAATTAGTGGCAGTCTCTTAACTGAGGCTCCCACTTTTTATATAAAAAATTAAGGCTTTAATTATATTATGATAATAATAATTAAAGCCTTTATAATTTTATCAATAAAAGAAGATCAATTTTTAGTCTTCTTCTTCTTCATCTTCGAAATATTCTTCGTCTTCGTCATCAAGCATAACATCAATCAAATCGTTAATATAAAGATGGAATACTCTGATTACATCTTCGCCTGAAAGTGCTAATGAGAATAAGAAGAAACTAACAGCGGAATTAATACCAACTTCATTCAACTGTTTGAGAGTATTTTTGCATATAGTGTAGACTACTTCTAAATCTTCGTATGGATCAAACTCAACGATTTCAGATTCTTTTTGGAAAATATTATCATTAAGGAAGTAGTTTTCGAAACAATCGAAAGCAAGCTTAAGTTTGTCGTAAGCTTCGATGTTTTCGTATTCAGGAGTGTCGTCGCCGAAAATATCCAAATCTTCGCCAGACTTGTCTATAATACGGTTTAATTGCACTTTGTAATACATCAACATATCAAGATAAGCTGATAATTCGATGCAATTGTCGATTGCTTCGTTTTCTTTGTTTGGAGCTTCTAAGAAACCGCAGAATTCTTTCAAAAACGCAGAGAATTCATCTTGAAAATTTTGAGAAAATAGCATGGTAACCTCCGCTATGGATTTTTTGGTCATGTAAAACTAAAAGTAGTTCGTTTATTTAATTCGCTTTCTACCCAGATAGTTCCGCCATTTTTATCAATAAATTCTTTACACAAAATCAAGCCCAAACCAGTACCTTTTTCGCCGGCTGTACCAATTTCTGTGTAAGGAACATCGAGACGGAATAGTTTAGATTGTATTTCTTTGCTCATACCGATACCATTATCGATAACGGATATAACCATCATGTTTTTATTATTTTGAATAATATTCTTGCCTAAAATTCTAATAGTACCTCCATCATGAGAGAATTTGATGGCATTAGTTATCAAATTTCTCAATAGAGTATTTATCATATTAATATCAAAATATAAGAAAGTATTTGCTGGCAGATCATTAATCATTTGTATGTTTTTATTATCTGCTTGAATTTTAGTAAGCTCAAATATATTCTGTATCAGTAGATTTATATCAGCATATTGTTGGTTGCATGTCAATATATTTCTCTGTGATTTAGACCAAATTAATAGATTTTCGAGCAATTCAAACAATTTCTTTGAAGCTTTTGATACTTCACTCAAAAAATCTTGTTTTTCGAGCTCGGAAAAAGAATAATAATTTTCGTTGAGAAATTCAGTCATGCTAAGCATAGATCCGAGAGGATTTCTAAGATCATGAGCTATAATCGAGAAGAATTTATCTTTAGTAGCATTCAATTCTTTAAGCTTAATTTCATTTTGCTTTTCTTCGGTAATATCAGCAGAAATAATAATTGCAGAATCGAATTCATTGTTGATCTCAATTGGAATAAATCTTATATTATGCCATCTTTTGCTTTTTTCTAAAAAAGTTTCGATACTAATAATCTTTCTGTCTTTGATAACGCTATCAAGAGCATTTTGAAATTCTAATGAATTTGCTTCTTCGAATAATTTTTCTAAATTATGGCTTAGATGTTTATTAATAATCTCAATATTAATTTTATTTGAATACAACACATTTTTGTCTGCATCGACGCGAATAAAAGTATCAGGAGAATTATCAAATATAAGCCTTAGTTCTTCTTCGCTAGCTTTTAAAGCTTGCTCTACTTTTATACGTCTGGTAATTTCGTCTTGAAGTTTTTCATTCGTATTAATTAAATCTTGATTTCTGCGACGAAGTTCTTCGGCAGAACGTTTTAGAGCAGCTTCTGCTTGTAGTCTTTCGTTTTTTCGCTGTATTGCGTATTGAATTGACCGAATTAAAAGATTAGCTTTAACTTCGCGTTTCATCAAATAGTCTTGAGCACCTATCTTTACAGCTTTAAGCGCAAGAGCTTCGTCTTCGTCTCCGCTTAGAATTATTATTGGAGTGTCGCGGTAAGATTGATGAAGCTTGATAAATGTTTCTAAACCTTGACTATCAGTAACGTTAAGGTCGCAAATAATTAAATCAATTTGATTTTTTGCAAGAAAATCTATTGTTTCGCTTAATAAATGCCTATGGTGCATTTCTATGTTTAGTTTCTTGTCGCCTAATACAATATTTACAATTTGGTTTGCAAAGAATGTATCGTCTTCCAATAACAATATTTTCATTATTTGTCTTTCACTTATTATTTTTTTCAAATTTACTAAATTTTATATTGAATATTCCGATATAATAATATATTTTACAAAAAAAATTGTGGTTATGATCTATTTAATCTCTATAAATATTGCCTTGTGGTTGCTATTGATTGTTAGAGCTATTGTACTCAAAAATAAAATCAATCGTAACTTCTTTAAATTATTCTGGATGATAATGCTTTCTATAGTGTTTTGGTCAGGATATATTATCGTTAATGCGGAATTTGTATTGCCCGATTATTATAAAATGATATTTCCTTATGAGAATGTGCAGACAATAAGAATAGTAAATAATTCAGAATATAAACAAGATTATCTTTTTTTATCACGCAAACCGAATTATGAAACATGGAATTTCGCATTCCCATTGTTTTCCGGATTAAATGTATCAGCACTCCAAAGTTTGGATCCAAACGAGCAGCGAGAATTGAATTTTCGCACAGGTCTTAATTATGCAGAATATTTGCTTATTGCAAGAAGAACAGGTAATGATTATGAAACTGACTTACTTAGGGCACAAGCTATAAAAGTGCCCGATTTTAAGCGTCGTTTTTATTATAAAGACTTTGATAACGTAAGCAAATTAGATAAATATTTCCCTAAGTTGATGCCACTGATAGAATTAATTCTTATGCATTTTAATGCATTTTTGATTGTTGTATTCTATGCGATGCGAACTAAATTTAAATTGTGGAAAAGGATTTTTGCTTATTTGTTATTGTTGGCTATGTCTGCATTTTCTGTTTATTTTTTGTATGAAATGACATTGCTACTCTACTACTTTATTTAAAAAAAT
>JAUQWR010000206.1 GCA_030835065.1 Candidatus Kapaibacterium sp. | reverse complement strand
ATTTTCAAAATTATCGAGCTCATTTTTGATTTGTTCATAATATTTAATTGTTTCTTCAATAGAGCCAAACTTCTTTTGTAAACCTTTAAGTTGAAGAAGTCTAAGACGCAATTTTTCAATATGCTCGGGATTAAAATCAATATTTGAAGAATATTTGGATACAAATGAACTAATTTCTTTAATGGCTATAGTAGCAGAGTTTATATCTCCCATATATTCATCAAATTCATTATCAAATTTGGATAATTTTTCGAAAATTTTCTTTGATTCAATCAGTTGATTATATATAGAATGATCAGAATCAATTAATCTTGCAGAAAGAGAATTTGTTAATTCAATAAGTTCTTCGGCATTTTCTAGAATTTTCAATTCATTTTGAATTTTATCTGCTTCGCCTATTTCGGGTTTAATTGATTCAATTTCTTCGATATGTAATTTATAAAGTTCAATCTTAGTCAAAACACTTCTTCTGTTTGATTTTAAAGAATTTAGTTGATTGATTGAATTTTTTAACTGAATAAAGCTATCTTTATAATTAGCAATAACATGTTGATCTACAAATAAATCTAAAATATGAATATGATTTTCATTATCTAATAATGATTGATGTTCGTGCTGACCATGAAAATCGACTAATTTTTTGCCAATATCTTTCAAAAAATTAAGTTGAATAGGAGTATCATTAAGAAAAGATCTGGAATTGCCTTTGGCAGAAAGTTCTCTGCGAATAATCAAAGAATCCGAATCAAAATCATAGCCCAAATCAATTATAAAGGATTTAAAACTAGTATCAGAGATCAAAAATTCGGCTTCAATAATTGCTTTAGATTCGCCTTGTCTGATATAATCATTAGATGCTCTATCGCCTAATAACATAGATAAAGCATCGACAATAATAGATTTGCCAGCACCGGTTTCGCCGGTAATAATATTTAATCCCTTAGAAAAGCAAATTTCCTGCTCTTCAATTATAGCAAAATTCTTAATAAAAAGCCGATTTAGCATACCTTTCTCAATTTATTAATTGCAAATATAATATATTCCACATAAAAAATTTAAGAATAAATGCTATTTTTGTAATCTAAATAAATGCATTTTGCATCTATTTTATTCATTTTGAAAGGTTTTTATGAGTTTTATCGATTCATTGAATTTATGTATTGAAATTCTTTATAGTTCTTCTCATGTAATTTTAAGTACACATATCAATCCCGATGGAGATGCATTGGGCTCAACTTTAGCACTTTATCATTGGTTGAGCAATCGGGGAATTAAAACAGATATTTTGATCGATGGAGTTGTACCATCCAATCTTAAGTTTTTGCCTGGATCTGAAAATATTAAAACATTTGATCCCAAAAAGCAC
>JAUQWR010000205.1 GCA_030835065.1 Candidatus Kapaibacterium sp. | reverse complement strand
CAAAAGTTTGTTATTTAACTTTAGGGGTGCTTTTCATAATTAGAATGTTTGAGTATAAATATCCTGGAAGATATATTATGGTTTATATCTTTTATTAGTTCTCATATCCAATACAAAATTGAATTCAGGAACAGATATTATAAACTTCCCTTTTTTGTCAATAAAACCAGCATTACCATCTTTATCGACGGCAAATGCTAAACCCTTCACAAATGAGCCAGCTTTTTTGAATTTAAAATCAATAGCCACATTGCAATCTTTATCAATAAAACCAAATAAACTATCTTTTTTGACACAAGCCAAACCATCGCTATAGTTATCAGCATAAGTATAAATAAAAGTTTCTAATTGTTTGCCAGTGGTATCAATAACTCCCCAAATAACATTAAATGTAGAATCTTGCAGACCTTTGCTCATCCCGACGATAGCTCTTTTTTCTTTAAAAGGTTTACCTTCATCGAAACGTGCAGCAACAACTAAATCTCCATTTTTATTAATATATCCGTATTTACCTTTTGTAAATACTTTGCAAAGTCCTTCAGAAAAATCTTCTACTTCATCAAATTTAAAAGGAATAACCATATTACCTTTTTTATCCATAAATCCAAATTTATAGTCAGGTAGTTTACAAACACCAGCAATACCATCAACAAAGCTATAACCAACCACATTCGGAGTTGGAAGGACAAGCTTTCCTTGGTTATTGATATAACCACGAATACTATCGTTCATAACATAGGCAAGCCCTTCAGAAAAGTCTTGAGCATCTTTAAAAATAGGAGGGAAAAGGGTTTTGCCTTTTCTATCCATAAATCCCAATAATTTATCTTTTGTAATTGTATCAATAAATCTAACTGTAACAAAAAAACCTTCTTTCATTGGTAAAGGATGATATCCACCAGTTTTAAATTCAACTTGCCCTTTAGTGTTCAAATATGCAAAATATGATTTACCATCTTCTTTAATTTTTGCACCTATCAATCCCTCACTAAATGAGCCGATTGATTCTAATTCCATAGGCTTAAACATTTCTTTGCCTTTAGAATCAATAAAATGCCATTTACCATCTTTAAGATAAGCTGCAAGTGGATCATTTGCAGAATAAAGGTTAATTGCTGCTAACAAAATGACAAAAAGAATCATTATCTTCTTCATAAATACCTTGTTATTTATTTGTTCCACAAAATGAAAACTGCTTGAGCAATTTCCGTATTATTTATATACTGTCCCCAATAAGCATCAGTTTCATCTGCAAATATATTGAAAATATTTGAACCTGCACCCTTAGCAAAGAATGGAACTAAAGAATTTGAATGGTTAGTCGAATTAAAATCCATTTCAGGCAACTTACCTTTACCATTTGATTCTATTTCTCGCGAAGATGACTTGCCTGTTGGATTTTTTGGTCCTAAAAGCAAACCTGTTTCATGATCGGCAGTAACTATCAAAAGAGTTTCGTCCCAAGAGCTATTTTTTTCAATCCAATTCACTACATCTTCAACAGCCTGATTAAAATCGGCGACTTCTTCGATCAATCTTCCTTTTTGATTGGAATGAGCAGCCCAGTCGATAGCTCCACCTTCAACCATCAAAAAGAAACCATTGTCATTATTGTCTAAAACATTAAGAGCAGCAAAAGTCATTTCAGATAGATTGGGTAAATTATTATTAAAAGGTATTTCAAAAGGAAGTTGATGCCCTTTTGCAGAGGCTTTTTTATAGTCTTCACCGACTTCGGAGCCCCGTTTTTGTCTTGGAGTTTCAAATGATTTAGCAATACCTAAAAGTCTATCGGGTGTTTTTCCTTTTGCAAGCGAAATGAATTCAGATTTATCTTGAATCAAATTCCATTTGTCTGGCTTGCCATCAAAATTGCAATCTTGCAAAGGCAGTTTGCCTTTTGCAGAATTAATTTTGTCAGAATTTTGGACTAAAGAATTCCAAAACAAGCTATCACCTGAATATTTATAATTTGGGCTCATAGGCTTGCCGTCGTGATCGTAATTAGGATTGCCATAACCAATTATTACATCCATTTTGCTTTCACTAATCATTTGATATGCAATTTCATGATAATTATCTCTATCAGGATAATGAGCAGAAAATCCAGCAGGA
Source organism: Candidatus Kapaibacterium sp. (assembly GCA_030835065.1). Taxonomy (GTDB): domain Bacteria; phylum Bacteroidota; class Ignavibacteria; order Kapaibacteriales; family UBA2268; genus JAUQWR01. Next base: position 1,591 of record JAUQWR010000205.1, on the reverse strand, counting down.
GTAGCATGGCAGAAAGGAACAGAAGTAACAACTCCTGCAGATTTCTGATTTTGCTTAGCAATTTCTGAAATATTAGTAATTGGTGTTTTGTTTAGATCTACACCGATAGCACCATTAAAAGTTTTTTTGCCAGTAGCCATAGCAGTAGCAGCAGCACCAGAGCAAGTAAAATCAGATAGAAGATTGAATGGGTTTTGCTGATTTAAGTATGGAGAAAATGAAGATGCCCATTTTAACTCTCCGCCTTCGCCATAAGTACCGCATTTTGCAGGGTAAGTGCTCATAGCATATTTTACAGGAAATTTATACATAGCCAAAGCATCTGCGGAGCCTGTAAGATATAATGATCCGGCTTTAAGATGATTAAATCCCATACCATCACCAATCATTATGATAATATTTTTGGGTTTCTTGATTTTATTTGTTTCTTCTGATGAAAACAAAGACGAATTGAAAAATACAAATACCAAAATAGAAACAAATAAAAGCTTTTTATTTAATCTCATAAATAAACTCCAAAAAAAATGAAAATTACGATATATTAATGATTTAATTAGGTCTAATATATTGTAAAAATCATTTGATTTTATATAAATTCATTAAAATTTAAGTATAAATTAGCAAAAAAAATGCATTTTTTTTCAAAATGGATAATTTTTATTAGGATTGATTAAAGAATTTTACGATATTTGTTTGTATTTTTATTTTAAAAATGGAATCAAGTACTATTCAAGATAAAAATGAAAAGAAAACTTGAAAGGCTTGAAACTACTAGTAGAGGAAAATTATTATTTTTTTAATGCATAAAGGAGGGTTTTATGAGAATTAAGAGCTTATTCACCGGCGCAGGCGTATGTTCGGTGATATTATTATCGAGCTTTTTCTTGTCGAACTGTACACCCAAAGTTACTGAAGAGCAGCTTGCAAAATTAAAAGAACTTCGCGAGAAAGAAAGGTCATTAACCCAACAAATCTCCGTAAAGCAAGGCGAAATTGGTAAATTGGAAAAAGAATTGAATTCACGCAAATCAGAAGCTGACAATTGCGGAAAAGAACGCGATTTTGTTAAGCAAAAACTTGCACAATGGCCTAATATTTGGCCCGATTATACTCCATCGGCTCCGGAAACGGAAGTTAAATAATAATCGAATTCAATTATTTTTTGTTGAACAATTTCAAAACTGGAGAATTATGAAAAAAATATATTTAATGTTGCTCGCACTTGGCTTAGCTGGTTCATCAGTATTTGCCCAAATGCCTCCGGAAAGCAAACCGGACCTTGAACTTACTAAAGAAGAAGCTAACTTCCGTATAGAAGACTTCCAATCAAAAGTTAATTCATTAGATGCTAAACTCAATGAATTAAATAATAAAGTAACTGATTTGAACAACCAAATTAATTCACAAAAAAAATCACTTCAGGACTGTAAAGAAGAACTTAAAAGATTATTAAATGTTACTGATGCTGATATCGATGCTTTCCGCCAAAAACTTGGCTATATCGAAGGTAAAATTCGTGAATTTAAAGGTATGTCCGACGATCAGTTGGCAGAAAAAACAGATCAAATCAAAGCTTTAGAAAATGAATTAA
>JAUQWR010000204.1 GCA_030835065.1 Candidatus Kapaibacterium sp. | reverse complement strand
ATAATGCAGCATTGATTTCAAAAAATGATAGAGATCCGGTAAGACCAAAGAGCAACGAAATACCCCAAATCATAATACCAGATGATAACGAGCCGTAAATAACATATTTAAGTGATGCTTCCGAAGCACGTTTAATTTCTTTTGTATATCCGGAAAGTACGTACGAACTCAAGCTCATAGTTTCTAAAGCCAGATATACTACTATTAAATTATTAGCACCAACGATAGCAAACATTCCAATAGTCATACCGAGAATCAAAGTATAGTATTCGCCCATACTACGATTTTCTTTATATAGCTCTTCAGAGAAGAACGACATAAGAGTAACTGCAATACCGGAAAGCAGGAACAAATATTTGAAGAACATAGAGAAAGGATCGACAGCAAACAAGCCCATAAAAGTAGCTTCGCTGGCGCCCGCATTGTTCATCATATAAATACCTGTAACAAGGAACCCGGCAAGAGAAATTACTCCTGCAATTTTTCTTGCTTTTTTGAATATCAAATCCGCAAGTATTGCTATTACAAAAGTAATAATCAGTAGTATTTCCGGCATAAACAAGCCGATACTTTTCTTTAGATCAGCAATCACGGCTGTGTTTAATAATGTTTCGAATGTTCCCATATTATTATCTTTTTATTCAATCTTAATAATATTATTATAATCCGGTAAACTGACCGTTAACAGTCACAAAATGTATCAATTGATTTACTGATTCAGTCATCATATTTGTAATATAAGTTGGGAAAATACCCAAGAATATAACAACAACTGCAAGAGGAATCAAAGCTGTCAATTCGATGCCATTAATATCATCGTGTTTGTAGAGCTTGCCACTTGGATCCCATGGGCCCGACCATTTTTCTGGTAATTTGCCAAAGAAAACTCTTTGCAATGCCCATAGCATATAAGCAGCACCCAATACTATACCAAGACCAGAAATTACTGTATATAATGGATATGTTGCAAATGCTCCTAAAAACACAAGAGCTTCGCTCACAAAGCCGCTCATACCAGGAAGACCAATAGCTGCAAAGAATGAGATTGCCATCATACCGGTATAAACAGGCATCTTGTTTGCCAATCCACCAAAATCATCCATGCTACGTGTGTGAGCTCTATCATAGATTACGCCCACAATCATAAAGAGCATGGCTGTGATTGTACCGTGATTGAACATTTGGAATATAGCACCTGTAACACCTGCCGAAGTCATTGAGGCTATACCTAACATCACATAACCCATGTGAGATACTGATGAATATGCGATAAGTTTTTTCAAGTCGCGTTTGCCTACTTTGTGCTGTCCCAAAGCGCAGAGTGCACCATAGACTATACTAACCATACCGATCAATGCAATCCATTCTTGGAAATATTTAACAGCCTCTGGGAAAATTGGCCATGCTATTCTCAACATGCCATAAGTACCCATTTTCAAAAGTACGCCTGCAAGTATTACTGAAATTGGTGTTGGCGCTTCTACGTGCGCATCTGGCAACCATGTGTGGAATGGTACTGTTGGTACTTTGATAGCAAAACCAACAAACAAACCAACAAAAGCCCACAATCTCCATGTTGTGCCAAATCCTGAGAAAATTTGATCCGGTCTGATATTAGCTGGATTAGCCAAATCGAGCAAGTTAAATGTTCCGCTTGTAAACCACAAGCCGATCATTACTAAAAGCATAAATACCGAACCAAACAATGTATATATAAAGAATTTAATAGCAGCATATTCTTTGCGAGGACCGCCCCAAATACCTATCAAGAAATACATAGGAAGAAGCATTAATTCCCAGAACACATAGAATAAGAAAAAGTCTAAAGAAATAAACACGCCCATCATACCAATATCAAGGAGCAAATACATCATAAAGAAGCCTTTTACAGCTTTTTTGATACTCCAAGAAGCGAATGTAGCTACAAAGCACACTATTGCTGTAAGTAGTATCATAGGTGCACTAATTCCATCGATACCGACGTAGTAATCAATTTTTAAATCGCCAAAAATTGGGAGCCCGTGCAATTGTATCCATGGTGTTTTTTCAACAAATTGCATTGTATTTGCATCATTTATTCCTGGTAATGCATTGTTGAAATTCATATAGATGACTATTGCTATCACCAATTGTAGGAATGTAAATCCTACTGTAAGCCATCTGTATAAATTGGTGGATAGCTCGCGAGCTTTTTCATCCTTGCCTGCCGGAATTGCCAATATAATCAGCAAGCCGATTAAAGGCAGAAAGGTTATTAACGTAAGTGGTCCAATACCAAAAATGTTAAACATTAATCCTCCGGATTAAATTTATTTTTATTACTAATTATCAAATCTCGGCTCAGCCGATTACACTAAAAAATAGAATAATATCATCAAGCCTACAATTGTAAATATCAAATATGCTTGAATGCGGCCTGTCTGAACCTTACGGAAAGCTGCTCCGAAAAATCCGGTTGTTTGTGCTGTCAAATTCACAAACCCATCAATTACTATATTGTCAAACTTTCCGACAAACCAGCCAATCCCTCTAAATACCGTTGCTACGCCATTGACTATTCCGTCTATGACTGCTCCGTCAAACCATGATAATAATTTTGCGAATCCTAATGTCAAGCCAATTACTGTCTTGTCGTATATTTCATCAAAATACCACTTATTTAATGATATTTTATAAAATGGTTTGATCATATTTGCCATATTGTCTGGGCTAAACACCTTGAACTGATAGAAGCAGAATGATAGCAATATGCCTAAACCAGCAATCAATAGCGAAGCTATCATTGCAGGATAATGCATATGGTGCATCTCTTCTTCAAATTTATTTAATGCATGCGAGCCATGTGCAGATTTTGCTTCTGCTCCATGTGTATTTGCAGCTGCTTCGTGTTTTGCAAGTTCAGTATGCGAATTTGTCGCATTATGTGTAGCAACTTCTGTGTGTGCTGCTGCATTATGACCTTCTGCGTTTAATGGCATTAAGAAGTCAAATTGCAATGCTGCAGGCACTGATGTTGCAGGTGTTTTGATTGATTTTTGGAACCAGCCGGATGTTGCGTCTATTGGATTGAACGAATAGAACACCCATATTGTCAATACAGACAATAAAACAAGCGGACCAGTGATTAATTTATTATTCTCATGTGTATGGCTGGCTATATTAGTTTTAGCTTTGCCATGGAATGATTCAATTAATAGGCGGAACATATAGAATGCAGTCATACCTGCAGCGCCAAATCCTGCAATAGGAATCAGCCAATGTCCGCTCAAAGAACCAAATGCCAAAGTTCCAGCCAAAATACCGTCTTTTGATAAAAATCCGGATGTAAACGGTACGCCTGAAATAGCAATTGTTACAAACAAGAACGTGATATATGTCAGAGGCATGGTCTTGCGCAAACCGCCCATATTTCTAATATCCTGTGGGTCAGTGTGGTGATCATGGAAATGATGAGCTGCATGGTGCATTGCATGAATTACCGAACCCGAACCAAGGAACAAACAAGCTTTGAACCAAGCATGAGTCACTAGGTGGAAGAATCCGTTAGTATATGCACCGACGCCGATAGCCATAATCATATAGCCCAACTGACTGACGGTTGAATAAGCCAATACCTTCTTAAAGTCATTTTGAGTGATAGCAATTGTAGCAGCCATAAATGCAGTAATTGCACCAATATAAGCTACAAATATCAATGCATCGGCTGTAAGCATAGGGAAGATTCTGCAAGTGAGATATACACCTGCTGCAACCATAGTAGCAGCATGGATCAATGCACTTACAGGTGTTGGACCTTCCATAGCGTCTGGTAGCCACACATGTAATGGGAACTGAGCAGATTTACCAATGGCACCACAGAAAAGCAAAATGCCTGCTGCAGTAAGCATAGTACCGGAGTCGAATGGCAACAAGCCTGAAGCCACACCGGCAAATACATCATCAAACATAAATGAGCCATAAGTAAAGAATACAATCATAATACCCGCAAAGAAACCAAGGTCGCCTATACGGTTGGTAATGAATGCTTTTTTGCTAGCATTTGCAGCTGAGTCTTTTTCGTACCAAAATCCGATAAGAAGATAAGAACTCAAGCCTACAAGCTCCCAAAAGATATACATATTTAAGAAGTTATTTGCAATAACGATTCCCAACATTGAGAAAGTAAATATGCCGAGATAAGCATAAAACCTCGGGAAGCGTTTATCTTCAGCCATATATTCCATTGAGAACAAATGCACAAGGAAGCTTATCAATGTAACAACGATAAGCATTACGGCTGTAAGATTATCGACACCGATACCGATAGAAATTGTCTTTGTTCCGAGGTTAATCCAATCAAATTTGGTTTGGATCATACCTTCGCCGGCAAAAGTAACGAGCTTAGAAAAAGCCACGATAATCGACAAAATCAAATCAATACCGAGCACTGCAGAGCCGAGATAACCGGCGGCTTTGCCAAGTCTTTTTTGGTTGAATATTATTATCGTAAATCCAAGAAGCGGCAATAATAATATTACCGTCGATAATAGCAGTATAGTTTCTTTTGTCATAATACTTAAATACTATATTTTATTAATATTTTCGAGTAAATAACATGCTGAATTAGTCTTTCAGCTGATTAATTTCATCAACATCCACATGCCTGAAATTCTGATATATATTCAGAATAATAGCAAGCGCAACTGCAACTTCGGCTGCAGCAAGAATAATCACGAAAATCACTGCAACATGACCTTCTATATTCATGCCTCCAAAGCGTGCAAAAGCAATAAAGTTAATATTTGCCGAATTTAGAATCAATTCGAGTCCCATAAGCACGAGGATAGCATTCTTACGAGTTGCAATACCAAACACACCCAATGCAAAAAGCAGGATGCTTATTATCAAGTAATGAGTTAGTCCGATTCCCATAATTTTTCCCTTATTTTCTACGTGCAATTAGAGCTGCGCCGATAAAAGCTACCAATAGTAATATAGCAGCTACACCAAACGCCAGCAAATATTCTGTAAACAACAAGCCGCCTATTGCTTCCACTGTGGTCGATGTTTCTGCCAATGGATCTTTTTGCATCCACTGAGTATTCATCGACATTATTATCATAAATACCGCAATAGCAAGTGAGGCAAGCCCGGCAATTCCCATCTGGAACGCCCCTAATGTCCCTGATTTTATATCCACTCCAGTAATCTTTGTCGTGAGCATCACACCGAATATTATCAGTACCAGAATACCACCGACATATACCATTATCTGAGTTACCGCTATAAAATCAGCACTTAGCAATACATATAGACCCGACACGCCAAAGAAAGTAAACAACAAAGAAAATGCAGAATACATCATCTTTCTTGAAAATACTACACCTCCGGCTGATACCAGCACTATAGTTGCAAACAAGTAAAATATAACGTCGTATAATGCCATAGCAATTAGCTTTATTTAATTACAACATATTTCATCTTAATAATGCATATTAGTTATGCTTCATTTTTGCCTGCTTCTTCCTTAGCTTTTGCTTCGGCTTCAGCTTTTTTCTTTTCTGCAGTTGCTTTTGCAAGCGCTGCTTTCTTGGCTTGCACTTGTTCTGCGCTTAAGTCAGAAAAATGATATACCAAATCTTTTCTGTCGTAAGTTGCATATTCAAACACTTGTGTCATAAATATTGCATCTGTAGGGCAGGCTTCAGTACATAAAGAGCAGAAACAGCATTTTGCAAAATCTATATCAAACTGAGAAACCCATAGTTTCTTAGTTTTTCCATCTTTACCCATTGGCTCGTCGCCTGCCACTGCTTTTACTGTTTCAATCTTAATACAATTGACAGGGCAGTCTCTTTGGCATGCCAAACAGCCTATGCAAGCTTCGATATCCACATCAATTCTGTTTCTTGCATTTGCTGGCATATCTCCGCTATTTATCGGGTGATATGTATCTGGATATTGCAAGGTTACATTTTTCTCGAACAAGTGTGAGAATGTAATCTTCATACCAACCAATGCTGTCGATATACCACTAAATATATTCTTAAAATATTCCATATTTAATCCTTTATTTAAGCAATTTGCATTTACTATTTAATCATAGCCCAAAATGCTACTGCAAAAAAAGCAACAAATGCAACCGGAAGCATTACTTTCCATGTTACATACATAAGTTGGTCAACTCTTAATCTTGGCAATGTCCAGCGAAGCCAAATTTGCACAAACACAAAAAACATAGCTTTGGAAATAAACCAAATAGACTGCCATACAGGTCCATTCATAAAATCACCAAATGGAGACTGCCAGCCGCCTAAAAAGAGTATTGTTATTATCGCAGATACAACAAACATATTAGAATATTCTGCAAAGAAAAACATTGCAAACTTCATACCTGAATACTCGGTATGGTAGCCGGCAACGATTTCTGACTCGCCTTCGGGAATATCGAAAGGCACACGATTGGTTTCGGCAAGCGAACCAATAAAATAAATAAGGAACAAAGCAAAAGTGAATGGAATAACCCATACTTTAGCTATAGAGCCTGTTCCGCCGAATAAAAACCAATTCCAGATGCCGCCTGCTTGTTGTTTTATTATTTCCTGCATGTCTAGTGAGCCTGCCAATGTAGCAACTGCCAAAATTGCAATTGCAATAGGAATTTCATAGCTAATCATCTGAGCAGCAGCTCTCATCGCTCCAAGCAATGAGTACTTATTATTTGATGCCCAGCCGCCCATTACTATACCTATAATAGCAAATGCACTGACTGCAAACACATAGAACAAACCTATATTAATACCCGAAGGAACAAATACCGAACTGAAAGGAATTACTGCATAAGCCGCATAAGCTCCTGTAAACATAATAAATGGAGCCACATTAAATAATGGCTTATTTACGTTTGCAGGTGTAATATCTTCTTTCTGAAGAAGTTTGACTACTTCCGCTATTGGCTGTAGCACGCCTTTCCAGCCTGTTCTCATCGGACCTAAGCGCTCTTGTATCCATGCTGATATTTTCAATTCGCCTAAAATTGCGACCAAAGCATATACCAACACAAACATCAGCGGCATTGCTGCCACTATCACGTAGCCTATTAGGTTTTCGCCAATTAAATCATAAACAAAATTTTGTTCCATTCCGATTCTGCTTATTGTTTAAAAATTATCTGTCTATTTCGCCAAGAACAATATCAAGGCTTCCGAGTATCATAATCAAATCGGCAATCATATAGCCTTTCGAAATTTCAGGAAGCACGCTCAAATTAACAAAACTTGTAGCTCTTGCTCTCACTCTTGATGGTTTTGGGCTACCGTCGCTCACAATATAGAAGCCTAATTCGCCTTTAGGATTTTCTGCTTTTGCATAAAATTCGCCTTTAGGCGGCTTAATTTTCTTTGGTAATGATTCGCGCACGTCGCCTTCCATTGGCATTTGAGCTAATGCTTGTTCGATTATTTTGCAGGATTCTTCCATTTCGCGCATACGAACAATATTTCTATCCCAGCAATCGCCGAGAGTGCCCATTTCGCCTTTTGCCACTACTAAAT
>JAUQWR010000203.1 GCA_030835065.1 Candidatus Kapaibacterium sp. | reverse complement strand
TCAATTATTTTATCAAGTTCAAATTTAAATGCCCAAATAGGAATAGATTTTTTTAGTGGCTTTAAAAATAATTTGTATGGTATTAATTATACTTATACAAATATAAAATCAAATCATCTAAATGGAGCAAAAAACAGCATTAGTTTGAAGTTTGGTAGGTTTAAAACAAAATTACCATATTTAGACAAGATCTGTAAGCAATCAGAATCAGACAATAAATATGAACAAATTGATTCGATAATTAAAAACAACAATGATACAATTACTATTAAGTACATGATTGTTGATGAGCCTATAATAAAAGAAAAATCACCTAACAACATTCAGAAAAAAATTGAAAAGATAGTACGTAAAAACGAGGATTCTACAATTTATACAACTAAAATATTTACAAAAAATGATAATAAGGAAACAATCTCATTTTCAGCAAGTTTTGGCTATAATATCATTGACCTAAGAGATTATAATTTTAGTGATGATTATCCTAAGCAAAGTATTCATATCGAAGGATTTTCTATAGGATTATTTACTCATCCATTTTCCGATTTTGAAATCATTAAAAATTGTTTAAAAACTGGATTTACTATGGGTGTTCAGATGGGATTTCCAACTATTTCTAAAATTAGCATTGATTCTATTGATAATATTAGGAAAGGATTTGTTATGGATTCTAAATCAGAATACTCATTTGAATTTTGTGCAGGAATTTATATTGAATTATTTGATACAATTCATTTATTTGGGCAATATGGGTATAACCATTTAGTTTTTGATAAATTCAAACCAAGGAAAAGGGATTTGAACCTTATTAATCGTAATATAACTTTTGGTATTTCTGTAGATTTTTACAGTGAAAAATAAAATAATAGTATAAGTTTTTTTAATATGCATTGATGCTTGACTTTCTTTCTATTTCAAATTAATAAGTCAAGCATCTTTTTATATAAATCTCATTTATAAAAAAGAGCATATTTTCAGCTCTTTGAAAAAACGTGCACTTCTTCCTTTTACTTTTTTCTTCGATTTTGAAGAGTGAACTGTACCTACTAGTATGATTTACTATACTTTGTGAAATTTTTGCTCCTTCTTCTTGCTTTTTTCATTGTTTTCATTTTGTATTAAATATTTAAAAACTTCTCTTAACAATATTCAACTTTACACTCGTGCTAGAGATAGTTATTTAGGGAACCCTTATGTAGCACAAAATTGTTTGGATAAAAATTTTAGTTAACATTATAAAAAAATGAAGCTTGACCTTCTAAAGTAAAAGGTCAAGCAACAATTTAAAAGCTAAAAATCTTAACTAAATTTTATTTTATTCCATTTCTTCGATCAACTTGACAGCTAATGAGTAAGCACCCATCAAAGCATTAGCTTTAGGATCTACCAAGTTCAATTTTTCATGATTATTAATTTCATCTTTAAGTAATCCTGCCAGTAGAGTATTATTTTCGATAATACCACCCATCAGAGCTACATCGACAGTTTTTGTTTTATAATGTGGCAAAAGAGCTACCGGCAATTCCAGAAGATGCTTTGCTGAACGTTTAATAATACCCAAACAAACATCATCGCCATCTACCGCGCATTGCATTACCAAAGGTGTAAGCATATGATATTCGAAAGCTCTTTCGTTATATGCTTTTACAATTGTTCGAGGTTGCTTTAAGTCAATTACCGGAGATACATCTTCCAATAATTTAGTCATAGCAGTAAATTTACCCCTACCATCAAGAGCCCTTACAGCCGCAGTAAGGCCTTCGCGACCAATCCAGGCACCACTTCCTTCGTCGTCCAGCTCAATACCCCAGCCGCCGCATCTTACCAATTGGTTTTTTGCAACCTTGCCTAGTCCAATCGAACCGGTACCGACTATAGTAATAATACCATTACCACCATCAAAAGCACCTTCTAAAGCCAATTCAGCATCGCTTGTAACGACAAGATCATTAAACGAAATTCCTTGTCCGCGTGCTAAAGTTTTTAGCAAAGCTTGAGAACGTTTCTTTTCTTCTTCGAGCCATACACCAGCCAAACCAACCACAACCGCATCTAACTCGGAAGTTTCAATTTCAGCTTTATGACACAACTCTATAATCACATTTAAGGTTCGTTCGCAGGATTCGCCAACTCCGACAGCACCAATTCTCGAAGTCCCTGATTTAGCTTGAGCAATTACTTTACCTTCTCTATACAATACACCGCGGGTATGAGTTCCGCCGCCATCAATACCAATAATGGTATAATCATTCTTTTGAGCCATAAATCAACCAAATTTTCAAATAATAAAGCAGTTTATTATGAACAAATAACGTGCCATTAGATGCAATTTATAAAATTATTTGGAGTCTAAAAATTAATCTTACAATGCTTGATTAGCTCTAATTCTTTAGAAGTCAATAAATTCAAAAAAATGGGGGCTTTGTTGTAAGCCCCCTTTTTTTACTTATTTAATCTTTGAGGTCCGGCATTGACTACGTCGAGCGGACATCCTGATGCAAACAATTTGAAGTTCTCAATATATCGAGCTGCAAGTGCATCATATTTGTTCCAATACTCATCTTTACTGCCCCATGCATTTGATGGCTCTAATACATCATCTGGCACGTCAGGACAAGACACAGGTACATGAAATCCAAATATTTTATCTTTACGGTATTCCACATTGTCCAGCTTGCCATCTAATGCAGCATTAAGCATATTCCTTGTATGTCGGATACTAATACGCTTTCCGACTCCAAATTTGCCACCGACCCATCCGGTATTTACCAACCAGCAGCGAGCACCATTTTTCTCCATTTTTGATCTTAGCAGATTTGCATAATAGAAAGGATGGTGAACCATGAATGGAGCTCCAAAACAAGCACTAAATGCTATTTCCGGCTCTATTCCCAATCCAATTTCTGTACCTGCTATCTTTGAAGTATATCCACTTATAAAATGATACATTGCCTGATTCATATCAAGTCTGGCTATTGGTGGCAATACACCTGTTGCATCGCAAGTCAAGAAAATCACATCTTTGGGATGTGTTCTTGTCATCTTGTCTGGCAAGGAATTAGGTATGAAATCCAAAGGATATGAAGCACGTGTGTTTTCAGTTAGCGAATCATCATCTAAATCAATATTTCTAGATGCCGGATCGTAAACCACATTTTCCAGAATTGTACCAAATCTATGAGTACAAGCATGTATTTCAGGTTCATGCTCGCCCGATAGTCTGATAACTTTTGCATAACATCCACCTTCGAAATTGAAGACTCCATCGTCGCTCCAACCATGTTCGTCATCGCCTATCAACTTACGTTTTGGATCTGCTGATAATGTTGTCTTGCCAGTACCAGACAATCCAAAGAATAGAGCAACATCACCATTATCACCAACATTTGCCGAGCAATGCATTGCCATAACATTTTCTAAAGGCTTAAGATAATTCATCACTGTAAAAATTGTTTTCTTGATTTCGCCACCATAATAAGTTCCCATCACTAAAGCAATTCTTTGTGAAAAATTGATTATCATAGCAGTTTCTGTGCGCGTACCATCAACTTTAGGATCTGCCTTGAAAGATGGGGCTGCAATCAGAGTAAAATCTGGAACATGAGTTTTTAGTTCATTTCTATTTTCAATAGGAATAAACATATTTCGAGCAAATAATGATTGCCAGGCATTTTCAGTTACAATTCTGATTGGCATTCTATAATTTGGATCAGCACCCACATAACAGTCCTGCACAAATAGCTCTTCGCCTTGCAAATAAGCCAACATTCTAGCGAGCAAACCATTAAATTTTTCTTCAGTAATTGGGCGGTTATATACACCCCACCAAATTTTATCTCTTGTAGATTCTTCATCGACAATAAACTTATCATTAGCAGCACGAGCTGTCCATTTGCCAGTATTGACAAGAAGAGCTCCTCCATTGACTAAATGAGCTTCTCCACGAAATACAGCTTCCTCGACCAAAGACGGCGTGGTTAGGTTCCAATACACTTTATCGAGATACTGCAAACCATGATTGACAAGCTTATAATCGCTCGAATACTCTTTAGCATGACTGCTTGCAGGTGTCGGAAAATCTAAATATTTCATAGCCAATCCCTCACGAGCTTGCGTTCGCCAATATAAAGTTCATTTGGTGAATTAGGATCGAGCGCCCATTTGATTCTTTCAATTCCTTCGGTAATGTCTTTGATTATACCGCAAGTAGATAGCCTCAAATATCCTTCTAAGCCAAATTCTACGCCTGGCACTGTCAATACTCTTACTTTATCGAGCAGAAATGTAGATAATGCTCTGGAATCCTTCATATAATGACTAAAATCTACAAAGCAATAAAAAGTTCCATCCGGCTTGGTAGCTCTAATTCCTTCAAATGCATTTAATCTTTCCATCATTACATTTCGATTATTTTCTAATGTTCTGCGTAGATTATCTACACTCGATTGGACACCATTTAGTGCACCAACTGCCGCTTGTTGCAATACAACTGAAGGACCTGAAGTTTGATGTCCTTGTATATTAGTCATTACTTTTGCTAATTTTTTGTTTGCCACTGCCCATCCAATTCTAAACCCGGTCATTGCATATTGCTTAGAAATACCATTGATTACTATTAATTTTGAGTTTTCAGATAAGTCTTTAGCAAATTGGTAGCAAGAAATTGGTTTGCGATTGTCGAAAATAAGCCTGTGATAAATATCATCCATAATAAGATACAAACCACGTTTTTCGCATAACTCGACAATATCACGAATGAAATCTTCAGAATACATAGCACCTGTGGGATTATTGGGACTATTTATAATCACACATTTTGTATAAGAAGTAATTACTTTTTCGATATCTTGAATTCTTGGATAGAAAGTTCCATCTTCGGGATATACAGGAACAGGCACAGCACCAATCATCTTACACATTTCAGTATAAGAAACCCAGTAAGGAGCAGGAAATATACATTCTTCCTGAGGATTTAAAATTGCTTGGAGAGCGACCATAATTGCTTGTTTTGCACCACCTGAAACAACAATATTTTCTGGCTCTACTTTTCTT
>JAUQWR010000202.1 GCA_030835065.1 Candidatus Kapaibacterium sp. | reverse complement strand
ATAAAAATTAATATCCAAACCAAACTAATCTTTAATTTCATAAGCAAATCGAAATTATTCCGCCATTACCTTATAAAATTACAAAAATTAATTGAATTATCAAGAATTATTTAGATGAATAATTGATTATAAATTAAATGATTACAACAAAATTAAGGCTTTTCAGTTTATTTATTCTTAAATTTGTAATTATAAATTGGGGATATTTATGTTATACGTTACTAAGAAAGTCGATTTTTCGGCTGCCCATCGTTTGTATAATCCAAATTATTCAGACGAAATGAATGAGTCTATTTATGATAAATGTAATAATTACAATGGACATGGACATAACTATACTTTGGAAGTAACTGTTTGTGGCGAGCCTGATCCCAATACAGGTTATGTTATAGACTTAAAAAAATTAAAAGATCTATTGATTAATGAAATTGTTTCTAAAGTAGATCATAAGCATTTAAATCTTGATGTGGATTTTCTAAAAGGTATAATACCTACAGTAGAAAATCTTTCGATGATTTTTTGGAAAATTCTGGAAAACAAATTGCCAAATGGCAAATTATATAAAATTAGATTATACGAAACTGATTCAAGTTTTGTTGATTATTATGGTCAAGAATCTGAAATAAAAATATTTGAATAGGAATGCATAATGGCAAAAGATATAGTTCCACATATTGATAAATTGCCGGTAAAACCGGAAAAATTGAATGATAGTAAAGAAATTGCAGAGTTATCTGGCACAGAAATAAAATTATTCAGTGAATTGAATATATATGGCGAAGAAGTGTTTGATGCTAATGGAAATCATCCTCTAAGTGAAGAAGAAAGAAAATTAATGATTATTCGATTAGAAGAGAAATTTTCTGAAATTTTGGATATTTTGAGAATATCAAGAAATGATCCAAATTGCACCAATACACCTCATCGAATTGCCAAAATGTATGTCAATGAATTGATGAAAGGGAGATTTTCGAATCCTCCAAAACTTACTGTATTTCCAAACCGTAAACAAGTTAATAATCTGATTATTAGTAAGGGAATAGAAGTAATGTCTATGTGTTCGCATCATTGGCTGCCTATTTCAGGTACATGTACAATAGGGTATATTCCTGCAGATCATGTAATTGGACTATCTAAATTATCAAGAATAGTTGAATGGTTTGCCAGACGTGCACAAATTCAAGAAGAAATGGGCGAGCAAATTGCCGATTATTTAGAAAAACTAATGAAACCTAAAGCTTTAGGTGTTGTAATAAATGCAAGACATTATTGCATGATTGCTAGAGGAGTTAGAGGCTCGGAAGAGCAATCGATGATGACTACTTCTGTAATGCGTGGATATTTGCTTGATGATTTAAATCTTAGAAATGAGTTTGTCAATTTAATTAATCAAAAACATGTCTGATAAAACTATACCAGACTTTTCATTTGAAATCAATGCCTCAAATAATTATCATCATATTGCAGGTATAGATGAAGCCGGTCGAGGACCAATTGCTGGTCCGGTGGTTGCTGCTGCAGTAGTTTTTGATTCTTTTGATATCGAATTTATTGGAATTAACGATTCCAAAAAGCTCAACGAAAAACAAAGAAATGTACTATATGATGAAATAATCAGCAAATCTTTAAGTTACGGAATCGGGATAGTAGATAATCATGAAATTGATGATATAAATATACTTAATGCTACAATGAAAGCAATGAAAATTGCTATTGATAATTTATCTTTGGCACCAGATTTTTTGCTAGTAGATGGCAACTACTTTGTTCATAAAGAGTATAAATATCAAACTATTGTCAAAGGAGATTCAAAATCAATTTCAATTGCAGCTGCCTCAATTTTGGCAAAAGTAACAAGAGATAGAATAATGGAAGGGGAGATCCATAGCCAATATCCTTTATATTCATTCGATAAGCACAAAGGCTATGGCACTAAGCAGCACTATAGAGCAATTGAATTATTTGGTACTTGTGAATATCACAGAATGAGTTTTTTAAAGAAATTGAGCTATCCTGTTCAAGGTGAATTATTTAGTTGATTTGTAAGTTAAATTAAAGAGTAAGTGTAAATATATTAAATTTATTATATTTATTCTAAACAATTGACTTTCAGCAAATTATTTGAATATTTTTGCAAATAATCAAATAATATAAATAACTTACTTTGATAATTCTATGTTTTTTCCTAATTTCGAAGTCTGGAAAATGTAAAAAATGATATAATATATGTAATGAATAGGAGAATTAATGAACCACTTTTTTAAGAATATTAGAGTAATCGAGCCAGCTGCAGGTATCGATGCAAAAGTAAATCTTTGGGTAAAAGATGGCATCATCATGCATTGCTCTGCAGAAGAAGCAAATATCGATTCTTCGACACAGATAATCAATGCAGATAATTTAGTTGCTGCTCCTGGCTTATTTGATATGCATGTACATCTTAGAGAACCAGGCGAAGAATATAAAGAAAGTATTAAAACTGGTACAGATGCTGCTGCTAACGGTGGATTTACAGGTGTTGTTTGCATGCCAAATACATCTCCATGCATTGATGATGTTACAGTAGTAGAATACATAAAAGAAAAAAGTAAAGGATTATTGACAGACGTAAAAATTGCTGCTGCAATAACTCAAAAACGCGAAGGCAAATTGATTTCTCCTATGCTTGAATTGAATGATGCTGGTGTAGTTTACTTTACAGACGATGGATCTGCAGTAGAAGCATCAGAAATGATGCGTAGAGCTTTCGATTATTCATCTACTCACGATTTGATGATTGCTCAGCATTGCGAAGATCATAGCCTTACAAAAGGCTTTGCAATGAATGAAACTGTCCTTTCTTATAAATTAGGTTTAAAAGGCTATCCTAATGTTGCTGAAGAAATTATTGTTGATAGAGATATTAGATTATCTAAATTATCCGGCAATCGTAGATACCATGTATCTCATATAAGTACAAAAGGTGCATTAGAATTAGTAAAATCGGCTAAAGATAGTGGCTTGAGAGTAAGCTGCGAAGTTACTCCACATCACTTCACTTTGACTGATGAATTGATGGTGACTTATAACACAGATCTCAAAATGAATCCACCTTTGAGAGCAAATGATGATAGAGATGCTATTATTGAAGCATTGAAAAATGGTACTATCGATTGTATTGCCACAGACCATGCTCCACACGCACTCCACGAAAAAGAAGTCGAATTCGAAAAAGCTCCTTGTGGAATAATTGGACTTGAAACATCCTTAGGGCTTACATTGACAAATCTCTATCATGCAGGTCATCTAAGCTTAGTAGAAATAATTAAATTAATGTCAGTCAATCCAAGAAGATTATTAAATATTCCTGAAGTAAAAATTGAAAAAGGCATTAATGCAAATCTTACAATTTTTGCACCAGACGAAGAATGGATCGTAAACAAATCCAATTTTAAAGGTTTATCTAAAAATACACCATTTGATGGCTATAAACTAAAAGGTAAACCCAAATATGCAATCAATAATAATTTGATACATGAGTCTTACTTATAATAATCAAGAATTATAAGGATTAGAAAAATGGCAGACAAACCAAAAACAGACGATTTGCCACCGGATCAAGAAAGATTGCTCCGAGAATTGATAAAAAAAGAAATGCTAAAAAAAATCGAAGGAAGAATCGATTCAGAAGACTCTAACGTTTTGAAAAGCATAAAAAATATGATGGATGAAGAACCGGCAGCTTTAAAAAATGCCGATAAAAAGATGGAAAAGATTAAAGAAAGAATTAAAAAATAATGCATTATAATTTGCATTATGTAAACTAAATGATATTCTTGTTAGTTTATACTTTCTTTATTATTCCTCTTTCACAAATAGAATATTAGATTTTATCTAATAAGAATCATTGGATTGGATAATATCCAAACCTAAATTGATAAAATAATATGTATTTTTAAAAGGATTATTGTGATGCGTTCGATGTTAATTATTGGTATGGTTGCTTTAGCGATTATATCCAGATTTTTTCCGGTACTGCCAAATTTCTCACCATTGATGGCAGTTGCACTATTCAGCGGCTCTTATATAGCAAATAAAAAAATGGCTTACTTAATTCCGCTTTCAATTATGTTTTTGACTGATATATTCTTAGGTATGCACGAATCTATGATTGCAGTTTATGCTTGTTTTGCTTTCATGGTATTTATGGGCAAAAATTTCTTAGCTAGTCCTTCAGTTGGAAGAATTTTTGGTGCTTCAATTGTATCATCAATAGTATTCTTCATCGTTACAAACTTCTCAGTTTGGGCTTTCTCTGGCTATTACACACGTGATTTTGCAGGATTAACTTTATGCTACGAATTAGCAATTCCTTTCTTTAAAAATACTTTAGCTGCTACACTTGCTTTCAGCACAGTATTATTTGGTGGTATTGCTTTAGCTGAAAGATTTGTTCCTGTTTTAGCTCCAGTCAAAAAATAATTGACCTTAGTAATTATTTCAAAAAGGTTGGCAATGAATTTTGTCAACCTTTTTTGTAAATAAAAAACCCTTTTTGATATAATCTCCAAGGGTTTAATAGTTTTATGTGTAGTAAGTTCTATCTGTGACTTAATTTATCTTTAAAAGCGCTGAAAGCTTTGCTAGCAGCACCAAAAAAAGATTTAGATGTCGAAATTGGGGCTTCTAATTTATTAGAAACAAAGCCCAATAAAGACTCTAAAGGTCGAAGAATGCTGAATGCAGCTTCAATTTTCGATTCGATCATCGAAGTAGAGCGTTCAACCCTATTAGCCAAAGCATCGAAATTTTCGAGCGATTCGACAGTTTTCTCTTTTAATTCGCTAACATCATCCAAAACCTCAGCAATTTTGCCCTTGATTACCGAAACTTCGTCGAGGGTTGCAATAGCTCTAGTTTTGAATTCGCCAATATCCTTAGTAAGCTTATCGAGCGAATCAGTAGATTTATCAGCCAGCTTATTTATGTTCTCCAAAGTTTTAAATGCTTTCAGAATAAAGACAATAAGAACAAGAATAGCGGCCAATCCGGCTATTTGCAATAATGTTGTCATAAACAATACAAGATTAACCGTTTAAATCAGCTTTAGTAGAGCGCATTTCAGCTTTAAAAGCATCAGCGCCGGCTTTAGCTGCATCGCGAAGATTATCGATTGTGCCAGAAACTGAATCTTTGGCATTAATCGCTTTACTTTTAGCTTCGCTCATTAAATTATTAGCATTCGACATAATATCTTCAGCTTGTTTGCGTGCAGAATCAATAATAGTTTGAGCTTTGATCTTGCCTTCGTTTACGTAGCCTTCTACTTTGCCTTCAACAGTCTTGAAATAGTCAGAGGCTTTTCCATAAAATTCAGTAGAAGTATCTGCGATATCTTTGCGAAGTTCAGCACCACTCTTTGGAGCTAAAAGCAAAGCAGTAATTGCACCGGCAGCTCCACCAATCAATGCGCCGATAATAAAACCTTTTGTGTAATCTGATGAGTTGTTCATTTCATTTTCTCCTTTACCAATTTTCATCTAAAGTAATAGATTTATTTTGCGATAATAAAATCATTTCGCATAATTCTCTTACAGCACCTTTGCCACCAGAGTTTTTGCAAATATAATCAGCTATATTTTTAATACTTTCTACAGAATCGAACGGACAAGCTGCAAAACCGCAGATTCCCATCACATGAATATCATTTACATCATCGCCAATATAAGCAATTTCTGACAAATCCATATTCAATTTACTTGCCAAATTTCGCAAAGCGCTTGATTTGTCCCTGCAATTAATTTCGATATTTTCAATCTTTAATTTTTTTGCCCTAGCTAATGCTATTGGCGAATTTTCGCTTGTAATGATTGCTGTAGAAATATTCCCTTTTTTTAGAAGTTCTATTCCCATTCCGTCTCTTACGTTAAATCTCTTAAGTACTTCTCCTTCAGATGAATAATACATCGAGCCGTCTGTCAAAGTACCATCAACATCCATTACGAGCAATCTTATTTTAGATAATCTTTCCTTTAAATTGTATAAATTCATAAATTTGTAAAAATGCTTATTGTAATAATAACAATTATATTTGTATATTAAAGAATTAGTCTAAGTTTTATTGGAAAAAGAATGAAAAATAATTATGTAAATGTCCATTTATTTGTAAGAGATGAAGATTTTGAAATAGCTACTGCTCTTATTGCAGACTCTCCTATTCTTGGTATCGAAGAACGTTATGATGAATTGGTGGTTTGCTATTACCAGGAAGACTGGACTGATGAATTGCAAAACGAGATTATCGATACTCTTAAAACTTTTAAAGATTATATTGATATTAAAGAAATTGAAATTCCTGAAAACAAAAATTGGAACGAAGAAATCGAAAAACAAACTCCTCCAATTATTGTTTCTGATAGAATTGCTATTACTCCTGAATGGCATAGAGACAAAGTCAATCAAGAATTGACTATCATTATTAATCCTAAAATGTCATTTGGTACGGGCCAACACGCGACCACAAAACTAGTTTCAAGATTGATGGAAAATCTAGTTAAACCTAATGATTATTGGATTGATGCCGGAACTGGAACAGGTGTGCTCGCCATTTTAGCTGCAAAATTAGGTGCTTCGGCTGTTTATGCTTTTGATAATGACGAATGGTCTGTAGAAAATGCTAAAGAAAATGCTGAAATAAATAATGTAAGTGACTTACTTACTATAGAAATGCAAGATATTGATAATTTATCACTTCCTGAAGCTAATGGTATTGCTGCCAATCTCTTTTTGCATTTAGTTGAAAGAGCATTGCCCAGATTTTTTGAGTCTTTAAAAAATACTAAAGGCGATCTACTAATTTCAGGTATTTTAATTTACGACAAAGATGTAGTTATTCAGAAAGCTTTGAGTTGTGGTTTTGAGCTGGTTAATACCATAACTGAAGATGAATGGATTGCTTTTCATTTTAAGGGTTGATCATGAGAGTTGCTGGAATTGATATTGGTTCGAACACAATTTTGATGGTCATTGCCGAACTCGAGGATGGAGTAATTAAAAACATAATATCAGACCATCATAGCATTGCAAGATTAGGCGAAAATTTGAAAAAGACAGGCACTATTATACCTGATGCTTTAGATAGAGCTAAGAAAATTTTAGGGCAATATAACGAAATATGCAAACAGCATAAAGTTGATAAAATTAATGCTGTTGCCACTGCTGCTCTAAGAAATGCTGCTAATCAAAAACAAGTGCTCAGGACATTAGAAGAGGCTTTAGCTGCCAAAATTGAAGTAATCGATGGCTTTACCGAAGCTCAATATTCTTTTTTGGGCACTGTTCTATCACCTGTTCGTTCATTAGTAATTGATATTGGTGGTGGTAGCACTGAAGTAGTTGTGGGCGAAGGAGATAAAATTTTGAGCTCCATTAGTTTGGAAATTGGCGCTGTAAAGCTTACAGAAATGTTTTTCACTGAATTACCTCCAAAGGAAAATGAAGTTGCTAAATGTTCCGAGCATATTGACAATCTTTTGTCTAATATTAATTTATGTGAGGATATCAAATATTTTTTTGCTGTTGCAGGGACCGCTACAACAATGGCTTCGGTTACTCAAAATCTGAAAGAATTTAACTATTACAAGGTACATAAGTCAATTTTAAATTCTAATGATATTACAATTTGCCTTAATAAGTTTTTAAATGCTGATTTAATAACTTTGATTGAAGAATATCATATACCCGAAAAAAGAGCTGATGTAATTACCGCTGGTGCTTTGATTTTAGAAAGATTTGTGAAATATTTTAATATTCCACAAATGATTGTTAGTGCTCACGGTCTTCGTTATGGAGTTTTACATAAAAAATAAACAAAAAATTGTTCAATCGCTTGAAT
>JAUQWR010000201.1 GCA_030835065.1 Candidatus Kapaibacterium sp. | reverse complement strand
GTGGATTTTCTTTAGTTCAGGGAATTTAAGAGTCCACTCCGTCTGCCTTCGGCAGACACCCCTCAATGAGTGGAATTAGCACCTGATCACATTCTTCATGGTTTTCAATCCATTTTTTTAGCAATATTTTAAAACGTCTTATTACCCTCGAGTGTCGACCGACTTTAGTCGGGCGGGGTGGATATTTCCATTCAGAGTATCTAAAAATCCACAGTTAATCGGAGCATAAAAATTCATGAAATATGATTGTGTAATGTCCAGTTTTTTATATAATAAAATGGACATTTATAAGTCATTAAAATTATTATGAATATAATGAAATACATAAAGCTTAAAATAGATCGATTTCCTAAGGGATATGTTTTCACATATATTGACTTTATAAATGATGTCGATCAAAAAGAAGCTACAATCAAAGCATTAAATCGATTGGTGGCATCGGGCAAAATTGCCAAATTATCAAAGGGTAAATACTACAAACCCGAATATTCTCCATTTGGAATTCTTGAGCCGAATCAAAAGCAAATTGTTAAAGATTTATTGGAAGATAAAGGGAAAATTATTGGTTATCTTACAGGTTATAGTATATATAACCAACTCGGCTTAACTTCGCAGGTAAGCAGCATCATTCAAATTGGTAAAAATCAAATTCGTCCAAATTTCAAAAGAAATCAATATAAAATATTATTTATAAAACAAAAAAATATAATCTGTAAAGATAATATCGCTTTACTGCAAATTTTAGATACTATAAGATTTATAAAAAAAATTCCTGCTGCTAATATTAATGACTCATGCAGAATAATTTTAGGAATTTTAGCGAAGTTGTCGGACAAAGAAATAAGTACTACAGTGCGTTTAGCACTTAATTATCCTCCTTCTACAAGAGCATTATTAGGAGCTCTTTTAGACCAATTGAATTTTAATCAATTTACTGATAATCTCTTCAAATCATTAAATCCTATTACTAAATATAAATTTTCTTCGATTGAAAAAATATTATACAATACGAGTAAATGGAATATAAAATGAACTTGCATTCTGATATTAAGTTTTTTTCAGATGTACTAAGTGCATCTTCGAAATACTTTGGGATCAAATCAGAATTTATCGAAAAAGATTATTGGATTACTTTGTTGTTGCAGAATTTAGTTGGCAGTAAGTATTCTGAGTTGGCTGTTTTTAAAGGTGGAACCTCACTTGCAAAAGCATATAGATTAATTGATAGATTTTCGGAAGATTTGGATATTGCTATTATTACAAGTAGCTGCAATTATCCATATGAAATCAAAAAATTAATACGAAATATTGAAAAAGACATCACAATAAATTTTAACGAAATTTATATCGAAGGCTTAACAAGTAAAGTTTCTAGATATAGAAGAGCAGTTTTTGAATATCTTACTATTGACAAGACAAATCAAAATAACAAGGTGATTTTGGAAATCAACTCTTTTGCCAATCCTATACCATTTAATAAAGTTGTTATACAAACTATGCTCGCAGATTTTTTTGTTCAAACTGGAAATTCTTTTTATATAGATCAATTCAATCTCCAATCATTTGAAATTAAAACATTGTCTATAGTGCAAACATTACTCGAAAAATTAGCTTCATTGATACGTTTTTCTTATGATTCACAAACAATTGATAGTATCTCATCAAAAATCAGACATTTTTATGATCTATACTTTTTAATGAAACAGCCTTGTTGTATTGATTTTGCCAATACAAGTCAATTCAAACAAAGTTTAGAAGCAATTCTAGACCACGACAAAGCAATGTTTGGCAAACCAGATGGCTGGCAAGCAAAAAAAATTTCAGATTCTCCATTAATAAATGATTTTTCGACAATCTGGAAACTAATAAAAACTAGGTATAAAAATGAGCTATCTGTTTTAGCATTTAGCCCAATACCATCTGAACAGGAAATCTCTGCATCTTTTATTCAATTGATAAAATTACTGAATTAAGCTTTATTATTTCACTCGAGGGTCGACCGACGCAGTCGGGCGGGGTGGATATTCTTCAGTTCAGGGAATTTAAGAGTCCACCTCGTCAAGCTGCGCTTGACGCCTCTCAATGAGGGGAATTGGCTTCTGCTGCTATTCTTCGTGTTTTTTATTCAACATTTTTGTGATTTCAATTTCCAAATACAATATGAAATCGTCTTAATTACACTCTCGAGTGTCGACCGACATAGTCGGGCGGGGTGGATGTATTTTGATTTTTTAATATTTAATAAAAACGGCTTTTATCAATAACCTTGTTAAAGTTAATTAATAAAAGCCGAAAATTAATAAATCACTTATTTAAATCAAATACGATGCATTATTATTGATTCTAAAACACTTTTACAGTAGTTACTTTACCTTGTTTGGTAGTAACGATTAATCCAACAAATCCAAATTTGTGATTAGTTACATAAACGACTTTATCAAAAACCGGATCATCAAGCTTTTCTTCTACTTTGATAGATTTGACATTAAGAAAACCAATATTCCAATCTTCGGTTGTTGCTTTAGAAATTACAGTTCGAGAGTGCTTTTTGCCATCATCATCTACAAATTCGTATTTGTCTCCGACTTTGCAGTCATATTTTACAATTGTGAATGGACGACTTTCTTTGCCTTTGCTATAAACAAAGCCTTGAATTCCTTCGCTAGTAACTTTATTTTTAAGTTCAAAAGTAACTTTAATGTTTTCTAAATTACTAGTATCGAGTGTACCGTTAAAAAGTTTAACATACGAATCGATAGCCTGTAGTTTTAGCGAACGTGGTAAAGTATAAGTTCCATACATTGTGTCAAGTTTTCTAATTGATTCAAGATCGAGTTCGAATTTACCTTTGGTAGTAACGATTCCATTGTCGTTTTTAGCAACCCAAATCGAATCTTTTAAATTGTTTAATTGTTCTACGTAGTTTGAGCCAAGACTAATAGACATTGCATAAGAATAACCTGGTTTGGTATATTCCAAATCTGTGCTGCCGCCGATTTCGTTAGGTCCGAGACTGGATTCTTCGTCGCATGAATTGAGTGAAAATACTGCAGCAAAAGCAATAAAAATTAGAAACAATTTCTTCATATATCCTCCCGTGAAAATGAAATTTGAACCAAAATAACAAAAATAAAATATACTTGCAAAAAAATAGTCAAGTCTAACAGAATATTAATTGAGAAGGGAAAATATGAAAAAAATATTATTGTTATTGCTAGGATTGATAGGATGTTCGAGTAATTATCCACCTTTAGAAGTAGTGCCTTACGTTGATTTAAACAAGTATATTGGTAAATGGTATGAGATTGCATCATTCCCTCAGTCATTTCAAGCTGGTTGCAATTGTTCTACTGCCGAATAT
>JAUQWR010000200.1 GCA_030835065.1 Candidatus Kapaibacterium sp. | reverse complement strand
TATTGGCTCATTTGGATGCCATACAGGCTAAGGCAAACTATGCACTTGAATTTGCAGGTATCAAGCCAGTGATTTGGGAGCATAATGAAATTAGTCTTAGAAATATTAAACATCCATTGCTTGCTCAAACAAAAGGTGTAAATAACGTTATTCCTCTAAGTATTGAATTTAGCCAATCTAGAAGAGGTCATCTTATTTCTGGTCCAAATGCCGGAGGTAAGACTGTTGCTTTGAAAAGCATTGGTCTGAATTTAATTCTTGCCTTGAGTGGGATTTTTCCTTTAGGAGAATGCAGTACAAATTACCGAACTGTATTTTCTGCAATTGGAGATCATCAGTCAATTGAAAATGATTTGAGTACATTTTCTTCACAAATTTTGCAAATAAAACAGATACTTGATGAATGTTCGATCAATTCTGTAGTATTAGTAGATGAAATTGGTTCTGGTACAGATCCACAAGAAGGGGCTGCCTTGGCTTCGGGGATTCTAGATACTTTTTTGGAAATTAATCTATTCTTTGTTGCCACAACTCATCAATCTTCGTTAAAAACTTATGCTCTTACAAGAGATGAAATAGAAAATGCATCTTTGGAATTTAATGAAGAAGCTCTTAAGCCTACTTATAAGTTTTTATCAGGAATTCCAGGTAATTCCTATGCTTTTTTCCTTGCTAAAAATATTGGTCTATCGGATTTAGTTATCGAAAGATCAAAATCTTATTTGGGCGAGCGTCATGACGAAATTGAAGGTAGTATTGCTATACTTCAAAAATATAGGGCAGAGGCAGCTTCGGCATTTGCTCAATCAAATTCTTTAAAAATGAAATATTCAAAACTTCTTAAAGAATACGAAACTCGAAATTCTGAAATAAAGCTAAAACGTAAAGAAATAATACAAAAAGCTAATGAAGAAGCCGTTGCTATTGTCAACAATGCTAATGCTTTAATTGAAAATACAGTTAGAGAGATTAAAGAGGAAAAGCGTGCTCTTACTGAAATAAAAACAGATTTTGGCAATGAAAAGAAAAAGCTTGAGTCAAAAATTAAAAATGCAGAAAAATCAATTAGAAATAAGAAAGAAGAAAATGAACAGTTGCTTCCAGGAGATACTGTAAGTATCGAAGATTCACCTTCTCTCGGATCAGTTATAGAAGTTGATTACGACGATAAAATGGCACTAGTCGAATTTAATGGCTTTAAATTTAGACTTCCTTTCGATCAATTGATCAAAAAACAAGGAAAAGTAAAACAAAAGCAACAGATTGTGGATTATATTAAATTAGATGCCACAACTCGAATTGATGTGAGAGGTATGCGTGCTGAAGAAGCTATTAGAGATATTGATGAATTTATTTCTGATGCTATTATGAGCAATGTCGATTATTTGACTATTATTCATGGCAAAGGAACCGGTGCTCTTAGAAAAGCTATTCATGATTACTTGTCATATCATCCTTCTATTTCAAATTTCAGATCCGGCGATCTGGTAGAAGGTGGGGATGGGGTTACTGTTATTAAATTAAGAGATTAATATTGATTACAATAAAGCTGTATGAAAATACAGCTATATTGCTGAAGAGAAAAATAAAGCTAAAAAATTTAGAAAATATTTTTTAAATTGTATTATTAAACATTCATATAGTGAGTAAACACTATGAGATTTGATAATTTGGAGGTAATGAAGCAAGAAGCGATCAGAGTTGAAAATCTGGTTAATTCTCCTGCAAAACTCACGCCTCTAACCGGAAATTTAGGATTTGATAAGGAAATAACTGACAAAAATTTGTATAGACCACAATTAGCCTTAGCTGGTTATGTTGGTTTGTTTAATTACAATCAGATTCAAGTGCTAGGAAATACTGAGTTTCATTATTTGAATAGTTTAGATGAAAAACAAAGGCTAAATGCAATCAAAACATTAGCACAATTTCCTGTGCCTTGCGTGATTATTACTAATAATCATCAACCTCCACCTGAATTTTTGGAAATTTGTATCGAAAATAATATACCTTTGTTTTCTACACCATTCGAAACAACTAAAACATTTTATTTGCTTTCTGAATATTTAGACGATCAATTTGCACCACACGTTGTTGTTCATGGATCGTTTGTTGATGTCTATGGTGTTGGTATATTATTCGTAGGCAGAAGTGGTATTGGCAAAAGTGAAGTTGCTCTCGACTTGATCGAAAGAGGTCATAGACTTGTTGCCGATGATATTGTGATGCTCACTAAAAAAAGAGAAACCATTTTGATGGGTACTGGTACTTCTTTAGTACAGCACTTTATGGAAATTCGTGGCTTGGGTATTATTGATATTCGCCAAATGTTTGGTATTAGAGCAATTAGATTCCAAAAAAGATTGGAAATTATTGTTGAACTCGAAGATTGGGATCAACAAACAGAATATACTCGTACCGGATTGGATGAATCATTTACAAGCCTTATGGGTGTGGAAATAACTAATATTAAATTGCCAATTTTTTCCGGAAAGAATATCACCGTTATTGCTGAAGTTATTGCAATTAATTATCTATTAAGAACTTATGGCTATAATGCTGCAAAAGTATTTTCAGATAAACTGCACGATGTTATTAAAAAGCGTTCGGCAGGTCCTACTCGCAATCATTCTGAACAAAGATTAATTTCTTATTTTCAGGCTGATGTCGAGTAACTTTTTTCTATATGAATGTGTCTTTATATTGCTATAAAATAATATTATTTAAAATTTGTTTTTTAAGGTAGTCATGCTAAAACGTACATTATTGGTTTTGTTGGTGCTTACAGCATTTGTTTCAACAGCTTTTGCTGCCGCACCTGCCAAGTTTTCGGCAAGCCCGTCTAAGAAAATTATCAAAAGCGGCGAAAAATTCCTTATCCGACTAACTGTTGACGTTAATAAAAAATATTACACCTATTCAATTAAAGAACAATTGAATAAGGAAGGTTTAGGGCCTACTCCAACCGAAATTAAGATCGAGCCTAAATCTTTAGTAGAGCAGAAAGGTAAAGTTATCGAACCCAAACCACATTCCAAGATGGACAAAGGATTCGAAATGAATATTCTTTACCATACTGGAAAATTGAATTTTACTGTTCCAGTTGTTGCTAAAAAAGATTTAAACCTTGACAAAGATAAGTTGACTGTTTTGACTTATATTCAATTTTGCGACTCAATTAGCTGCCTTCCACCAGAAGAATACAAAACAACTGTATCAGGCAAGGAGTTTCAACTCAGCGAAGAAGAAACAAAGCTTTTAGGTGCAAGTGAAACTGAAACTGCAGCTGCTACTGAACCAGTTAATACCCAGGAAGTTAAACCTGCAGAAACTCCAAAACAGGCTGAAGCTAAACCAGCAATGACTGAGTCACAATCAGAAATTGAACAGAAAAAGAAGGAAGGTATTTGGTCTTTCCTTTGGTTTGCAATGATGATGGGTGCTTTATCGCTACTCACACCTTGTGTATTTCCGATGGTTCCAATTACTGTATCATTCTTTACAAAAAGAGCTGAAAAAAACAAATCAAATGGTTTAAAAGATTCAATTATATATGCCTTAGGTATAATTATTACTTTTACTGGAATTGGAATTATTGTTGCAGTTGCTGCGGGTCCTACAGGAATTAGAGATTTTGCAGCAAGTGGCTGGACCAATATATTGATTGCAGCTGTATTTGTAATTTTTGCATTGAACTTGTTCGGTGCATTCGAAATTCAAATTCCTACATCTCTTT
>JAUQWR010000199.1 GCA_030835065.1 Candidatus Kapaibacterium sp. | reverse complement strand
AAATGAAATAAATAAAAATAAAAAAAACTGCTCGATTGAGTCGAGCAGTTTTTTAAAATTTAAATATTGATAATATTATTTATTATCATCATCAACAACAGTATAGTCAGCTTCTTCGACACCATCGTTTTTCTTGGATTCGCCGGCTGGTTCTTGATTGGCTTGAGCTTGTTCAGCACCAGGAGCAGCACCTTGATACATATGAGTAGAAGCAGCACTCCAGGCGCTATTCAATTCATCCATAGCAGGGCGAATATCATTAGCATTTTCTTTAATTGCTTTTTCGAGTCTTTCTTTAGCAGATTCGATTTTCAATTTATGTTCTGAAGGCACTTTATCGCCAAATTCCTTTAGTTGTTTTTCAGTAGAATAGACTAAAGCATCAGCTTGGTTGCGCAAATCAATTTCTTCCTTGCGTTTTTTATCTTCATCAGAATGTTTTTGAGCATCAGTCTTCATTTTTTCTACTTCATCTTTTGATAATCCGCTTGAAGACTCGATTCTGATATTTTGTTCTTTGCCAGTAGCTTTATCTTTGGCAGTAACACCCAAAATACCATTAGCATCAATATCAAAAATAACTTCAACTTGAGGAATACCACGAGGAGCTGGTGGAATACCATCCAAATGGAATCTGCCTAAAGAGCGGTTATCGCGAGCCATTGGGCGTTCGCCTTGGAGCACATGAATTTCGACTGAAGTCTGACTATCAGTAGCAGTCGAGAAAATTTCTGATTTACGTGTAGGTATTGTTGTATTTGACGGAATCATTGAAGTCATTACACCGCCTAATGTTTCGATACCTAAAGTAAGAGGAGTAACGTCGAGCAACAATACATCAGTAACATCACCAGAAAGCACACCACCTTGGATAGCAGCACCGATAGCAACTACCTCATCAGGGTTAACACCTTTAGAAGGATCTTTACCAAAGAAATTGCGAACTAATTCCTGAATTTTAGGAATACGAGTAGAACCACCAACAAGAATAATTTCGTCGATATTTGCAGGAGTCATTTTAGCATCTTGCAAAGCACGTTCCACCGGACCTAAAGTTTTTTCGAACAAGTCGCCGCAAAGGCTTTCAAATTTAGCTCTGGTAATGTTGATATTCAAGTGTTTAGGACCATCCTGAGTAGCAGTAATAAATGGCAAATTGACGTCGGTCTGAAGCATTTGCGACAATTCAATTTTAGCTTTTTCAGAAGCTTCGCGCAAACGTTGGAGAGCCATAGCATCTTTGCGTAAGTCAATACCTTCAGTTCTATTAAACTCATCAGCGAGGAAATCGATTAATCTTTGGTCGAAGTTGTCGCCACCAAGGTGAGTATCACCATTAGTAGATTTCACTTCAAATACTCCATCGCCGATTTCGAGAACAGAAATATCGAAAGTACCACCACCAAGGTCATAAACAGCAACAGTCATATTTTTGCCTTTTTTGTCCAAACCATAAGCCAAAGCAGCAGCAGTAGGTTCGTTGATAATACGGCGAACTTTCAATCCAGCGATTTCGCCAGCATCTTTAGTAGCTTGGCGTTGAGCATCATTGAAATAAGCAGGAACAGTAATAACAGCTTCTTCAATTTTTTGGCCCAAATAATCTTCTGCAGTTTGCTTCATTTTTTGAAGAATCATTGCTGAAATTTCTGGAGCAGAATATTTTCTACCGTCAATATCAACTCTAATAGAATTGCCGTCGTCTGATTGACTTACATTGAAAGGAACCATAGTAACTTCTTCAGAAACTTCGTCGCGGCGGCGTCCCATAAATCTTTTTATAGAATAAATTGTATTATGTGGATTTGTAACTGCCTGACGTTTAGCAGCTTGACCGATCAATCTCTCGCCATTCTTAGCAAAACCAACCATAGATGGAGTTGTACGTCCGCCTTCGCTATTTGCAATAACGACAGGATTAGTACCTTCCATAACTGCAA
>JAUQWR010000198.1 GCA_030835065.1 Candidatus Kapaibacterium sp. | reverse complement strand
GCTCAAGACTAACGTTTCAGTGAAATATGTTGGTATTGAGATTCCGCCGCGTTTCGTCGTGGGATATGGTCTTGATTATGCAGAAAAAGGCAGACAATATCCAGTAATTTATATCTTGGACGAAGACTAAGATAATTGAACAGTATTCTTTTTGGGGAGAGTGATTGTAAATAATGTACCTTTATCGAGTTTATTATTTACAGTAATCTCCCCATTCATTAATTTAACGCATTTATCGACTATTGCCAAGCCAAGCCCGGAACCTGGAATAATACCAATACTTTTTTCATTTCTAAAGAATGGATCAAATATTTTATCGATATCCGAATCGCTTATACCTATTCCCTCGTCTCTAATCTTAATTTCAATCATGTCAGTGTTAATTGAATCGACATCAATATTGATTATTGATTGTTTCGGAGAAAACTTTACCGAATTCATTATTATATTAAACAATACTTGCCTTAGCAAGAACTGGTCAGATTCAATTTGAATAGGACTGTTTGAGTTATTATACTCTATTTTATGCTCATCTAGGTCAATTGATTTTATTTCTGACTGAATTTTATTGATCAAATCTGATAAATCGAATACCATAGGATTATAAAACAGTTTATTTTCTGCACTTTTTCCAAATGTCAACACATCTTCTAATAATCTGGACATAGCATTGACCGAAGCATTTATTTTTAATAAATGTTTGTCCACTTCTTCGTAAAGTCCTCTTTTAACGGTTTCTTTAATCAAATAGGCTGAAGATAGAATCACAGTGAGTGGAGTGCGATATTCATGCGAAATCATTGAAATAAAACGATTTTTCATTTCACCGATTTCTTTTTCTCTCTCGAGTGCTCCACTTAGCTTTTGATTGGCAATAGATAATTCTTCTTCGGCATGTACCCTATTCTTGATTTCTTCTTGAAGATTGATTAGTGCTTTTTCTAACTCTTTTGTTCTAATATGGACTCTTTCCTCAAGTTCAGAATTCAATTTATGTATTTGAATTTCATGAGCTTTTCGATCAGTAATATCTCTATTGACTGCAAGTACACTAATAACTTTACCAACAGTATCGAATTCAGGTAAAATATAAGTCTCAAAAACATATGTAATCTTGTTTTGTGAAGTAAAGTCAAAAGCAAAAATTGCTAACACACCTGTATTGAACACCTGATCGATAACAGTATTCCAATTATCAACAAGAGAATTATCAAAGCCAAGCATTTCATTAGTTTTTCCAATAAACTCGCTAGGATTGATACCAGTAACTTTTTCTATTGTAGTATTAATATATAAATATTTTTTCTCTGAATCTAATCTTGAAATAATGTCTGGAGAATGCTCTACAATTGTTATAAATTCTTGACGGCTTTCAATAAGGCTCATTTCTGCCTGAATTCTTTCAGTAATATTTTCAATTATAGCAAAAATTGCTTTGGTCTCTCCAAGAGTCAATTTGCTAATATGCATTAATATATCTTTAACTTGACCATCTTTTACAATGTGTTTATCTTGAAACTCTGTAGATTTATAAAGATTATTAAGATAAATAGCTTTATCAAAATTTCTTTCGTAAAGGAAATCGAAAATGGTTTTGCCGGAAATTTGCTCTATCGGATAGCCATAAAACTCAGATGCAGCCGGGTTTGCTTCGATTATCTCACCATTAATAGTATTAATAAGCATCATTATAGCATTATTATTAATATACATCTGCATATATCTACGGCGAGATTCGTCTAATTGTGCAGTTCGAAGAGCTACTTCAACTTCTAACTTATTTTTATATTTATAATTAGAAGAAATATTTACAATTAAATATCCCAGGATAAATGTTATAATAGCTATAGAAATATAGAAATAGAATGATTTATAAAAAGGTTGATTGATAGTAATTGAAGGAAAAACAATTTCATCGCTCCAAATACCAAGTGCATTTTTTGCTTTTACCCTAAGAGTATAAGTACCAGGAGGCAGATTTTTAAAAACTATATCCTCGAATTTTGGATTTAGTTCATTACTCCAATTTTTATCATATCCTTCTAAATAATAAATAATTGAGTTTCTATTTTCATCATAAAAAGAGATAACAGAAGCATTGAATCTAATTGAGTATTCACCTGCAGCAAGATTGATATTATTATGCTTATTAACATAATAATTAGTACCATTAATATCAATAAACTCGTAATTTATTATAGGTTTAATAGTAAATTTCAGATCATAATTTGGATTATATCTTGAGAGCCCACGATTAGTTCCTATCCAAAGATTACCATAACTATCTTCGCAAATAGCATCCCGATTAGTTTCTAATCCTGAGAGCCCATCTTTAGAGCCAAATTGGTAATAATTATCTTTATTATAATATCTTATTACACCATTATCTGTACCTAACCAGATAGCATCCTGAAATTTTTTGATAAAATAAATAGGTTTTTTATAATCTAAATTAGGGTAAGGCTTTATTGAATCATTTTCTATCAAACCCAAACCATGATTAGATGCTACGATAATACGACCTTGATTATCAGAAGCGATATCAAAAACATTATTAAAAGTACCATTGATACTTTTAATAATTTTGGAGTAAGTATCTCCAATTTTTATTACACCTGCTCCCATTGTAGTAGCATATATTTTGCCATTATATTTTACTAATCTACGAAAATCAGCATTATTCTTATTTAATAATTTTTCAAACTTTCCGGATTTATACGTGTAAATAAAATCTCTTGAAAGAAGATAAATAGTGCCATCAGGCTCACAATGAACAGAAGCTAAAGGGATTAGCTCGTTAGGTATTTGAATTTTACTTAAGTTTGAATTTTTATCAAGTTTATAAAACCCATCAAAAAAAGCAGCAATATAAACATCACCATTAGGATGCAATGCCATATCAAAAACTCGGGCATCTTTTCTGATATCGTTCATGAATATATTTTTTTCAATAATTCCATTGTTAATTATTGATAAACCTATATTGTGACCGATAATTATTTTACCAGGTTTTTGTTCAACTATTGACGTAGTCTCATTTTCTAATAATCCGTTGTTTACGTTGTAATTAGCAAATCTCATACTTGAAATTCTGCTAACACCTCTATCAGAAGCAACCCAAATATTTTTTTCTCTATCAATCAAAACATCACGAGCAGCATTATCAATCAAACCATTTTTTGAAGTAATAGGAGTCAAAACACCACTAGAATTATCAATGATATAAATTCCCTTTAGAGAAGCGATAATAGTGGAATTGAAATAACCAGGAATAATTTTAAAAGGGATATCCCACATATTATATTCCAAGTCGATATTCTTATTTTGGAACTGGGTTTTATATTCTCTACCATCGAAATAACCAATAAATCCATTGCCATAAATACATAGTCTATTATGTTTAGTATCGAATTGTTCAATTTCCAAACCACCGATAACTTCGTTAGGAAAATTAAAATTAAGTTTATAAAACTTATCATTTTCATCTATTACAAAAAGACCTTTATTAGAAGCTATATAAAATTTATTTTTATAGAATTTAATAGCACCAATAAACAAGTCATTTATACCAGTCTGAACCTGACGAAAAGATTTATTATCGCAAATATATAAACCTCTATCACCAATACCAATTACAAGTCTATATTTAGAAGAGTTGGATTCAATATCGAAAGTAAGCTGATTATAGCTATCAGAAGGGTGATATCCGACTTGATAATGAGCAAGATTGTGCCAAGTATTATTTTCGAAGTAAGAAAGTGCAAGTCCATTGACCATAGCTAAAGACCATATTCTGCCTGCTTGATCTTTTCTAATTTGAATATAATCTACCAACGAAAGATAATAATCATTATATAATCTATTTCTCTTTCCATCGTAGCAAACTATGCCATTTTTAGTCGCTATCCATATACATCCATTATTATCTTGAACGATTGAATATGCTCTATTGCTCGGAAGCCCCTCTTCCTGAGTATATTTACTTGTTAAGTATGTTTGAGAATTAGAAGTATATATGAAGAAAAAGAGTAATATTAAAATAATACCCCAACAATAACAATTGTAATGACTAACCTTATTCAAATGTCTTTTTACCACAACAATCAACCCATTTTATACAAATATATAAAATATCATATTAAAAAAAAGAACAATCTTACTAAAGAGTAAAATACGGACAATTATAATGTAATATTTTCTAAATGTAAAATATTTAAACAAAATATTCTGGAAAACATGAAAAACTTGGCATATAAATTGAAAAACAAATAATAATATAAAATTTTTATACTTAGAAATTATTTGAAATAAAATGTTATATTTGAATTAACGTTTATTTTCATATTTTGGAATGAAATATTAAAATATATTTTTCGGAGTTATTTCATGAAAAAACCTTTTATACTTGTTGTTGACGACAATAAGATAACAACAAAATTATTACGTCGTTATTTGGAAGCAAACGGTTATGAAGCTAAAGAAGCTTACGACGGTATAGACTGCTTGGAAAAAGTTGATGAGCGCCAGCCAGACGCAATAGTACTCGACGTAATGATGCCTCGTATGGATGGATATGAGACTGCAAGAAAACTTAAAGAAAATGAAAACACAAGACATATTCCTGTTGTTATTGTTACTGCTTTGAATGACGTGCAAAACCAACTTAAATCTATAGAATCTGGTGCTGATGACTTTTTGAGCAAACCAATCGAAGAAAAATTACTTATTGCTAAAGTCAAACTTCTTTCTTCTCTCAATATTGCTCATCAAAAATCTGTTACTCTTGATGATATTCTTCGTAAAGTATTATCAGGGCAGATCAGTGGTAAATCTATCGAAGATTTATATGCTGAATATGGTTTAGAATAATAGAGGTTAGGATGAAAACTAGAAAATTCTTTGTTTTGCTTGCAATATTTGCTGCTTCAACCTTGTTCTTTCAAAGTTGTAAACAATTAAAAAATATTGCCGACACATTTACTAATATGCAAAACCTCAAATTTAAACTTGGTAAAGTCGGTTCTTTCAGGCTTGCTGGTATTGATATTAGTAATAAAAATTCTATAAGTGATGTTACTGCTATGGATATACTTAAATTAACTCAAGCTTTTAAAACAAAAAAATTTCCTGCTGAGTTTATTTTAAATGTTGATGCTATGAATCCAAACAATGGAAAAAATCAAACTAAAAGATCTGATGCAGTTATTACAGGTTTAGATTGGAATTTGTATATTGATGATGTCAAAACTATTTCAGGTGGTTTGGCTTCTCCTGTTTCTGTTCCGGGTTCCGGCGAAACTGTTCAAATTCCTCTCTCCGTTTCTTTAGATTTATACGAGTTTTTTGGTAAACAAGGATATGATAAGGTTATTAATTTGGCAATGGCTATCGGCGGCGCTGGCAATAATTCAGCAAAATTAAAGCTGGACGCTCAGCCTTCTGTTAGAATTG
The DNA here is from genome assembly GCA_030835065.1 of Candidatus Kapaibacterium sp. Classification (GTDB taxonomy): domain Bacteria; phylum Bacteroidota; class Ignavibacteria; order Kapaibacteriales; family UBA2268; genus JAUQWR01. The sequence goes on along the minus strand of JAUQWR010000198.1, from coordinate 309 downwards.
GCAATATTCCTTTGAGCTATCCCGGAAGAATTACTATCGTCAATACTGAGTTTAGATAGTAGATGTAATTATTATTATATAGCTGTATCGCAGAAGATTTTTGTAATTGCTTTATGCCTAAATTGATTTTTCAATTTATTTTTACAATTTATATTCGATACAGCTTTTTTTGTTGAACTTTGGGAGTTATTAAAACATATTTCATGGAATATTATACGATAATATTTTTATTGATAATTGGTTTATTTATTTCTTTTCTTGAAGGCTTGCTTATTGAGCTTACTCAAGATGCAATTATTCAAAATAATT
>JAUQWR010000197.1 GCA_030835065.1 Candidatus Kapaibacterium sp. | reverse complement strand
GTTATAATTCTATAATCAAAAATATTCAAAATTGTATTTCATTAATCGAGAAGTAAAAAATGAAACCGGTATATAACAAGCTGAACTTCAGCAATGCAAAAATAGTTGAAACCATTCTTTCGCCAATCAATCGTATTGCTGAATTAGAAACCGGATCGAGCATAGAATCCAAGGAATTACATGTAGCTGAAAGCCTATCCAAACTTATTGCATTCAGCTTAGGCGAAAGAAATTTCATGATTGATCTTGCTTCTGTCGATGAAGTTGCTTTTTTCAAGAATCCAATTGAAGAGACAAATTTTAATAAATTTGTAAAAGGAGTATTTGTTCATAACGACGAAATTATTCCTTTAATTTCTTTAGAAAGTATAATCGGAATCGATAGCTGCGAGCCTTATTCTCAGATGATTATTATCGAAGATGAAATTTCGAACATGAAATATGCTTTTGGTATAAACTTTTTATATCCAATTTTGAATATTGAAAACCTAAGAAATATTGTATCGACAAAATTTGACGAAGATTCGATTATAAATGGTGTTTATCTATCTGATTCTTCAGCCTATGGCTTAATAAACCATACAAATTTGAACAATTTAATAAGACAATTGGCAGATGAGTACTAAACAGAATAATATTACCAATATTATTTCTTTCATGGATTTGATTAGTCCCGAATCCGGATTGATCGAAACATGCCTTATCGATTATGAGAGATTCCTCAATATTGAACTTCTCGAAAAAGCCAAAGAATCAATTCAAAAATTGAAATCTGCTGCAGAAGAGGCAAAGCTTAAAAATGCGCTAAGAGTGCTCGATGAAGAATACAAGATATTAGAACTTGCCTGCTCTGAACAAATAGAGCTAAACACAAAAGATATTGATATTATTTTAAGGGCAAACGATATTTTCATTGTTATGCTCGAATTCGAAGCAGATGAAATTGATGAAATGTTTCAAAACGAAGAAGTGCTTATAAATGAATACATTAAATCACTTAAGAAAATTACTGTTCCATCAAGAATAAAAAAATATTCTCCAAAAAAGAAAGCAGAAGAAATAAAGGCTCAAAAAGCGGCACAAGCAACCGAGCCCAGCAAGCCCGAAGAAAAAGTGCAAAATGACACAGAAAAATTCAAGCTTCTGCTTAGTTCTTCATCTGCTATCATTGAGGATAAATTATCCGAAAAAGCAATTAATAGCTCCGACGTACAGATAATTATTGAAGAAAGCAAATCCATTGCAGCAACTGCTAATAATGCCGGTTACCAAAAAGTTTTCGAACTCGGAAGGGCAATGCAAGAACTTTTTGTGGCTTACTCCGAAGGAATTATAAGTATTAGCGATGAACAAATTAGTAAGTTAAGACAAGCAATACATTTCCTTAAATCAATTCCTTTAGAAAATTATCAGACTTTATTAGACAAATTAAGTGAGCAATCTCTAGAAATTGATACTTATATAGATTCGATGAAAGAATTTATTGATGATGCTGTTTCCGGCATTGATATATCTTTTGCAACACACAATTTGATAAAGCCTGAACACAAAAGTTCTAAAATCAAGCCACCTGAAAATCTATTCAGCTTTAACGAATTGATTGATAATATAAATCAACTTTATTCAGTCAATAACAGCCACAAATTAAATTCACTAAAACTGAGCAAAATCAAATCCGGACTTAGAGAGCTTCAATTTATGGCAAACACAGCTATATTCAATTTAGCTGAAACAGACTCTAAAGCAATTGAAATTCTGAAGAACTCATCTGAAAAAATACTAAACCTGATAAGTGAAATTGATGAGATAAGCATTGAGCAAAATGCGTCAATAAAAAAATCATCAGACTCACTCAAGCGCAGCCATAGAATGTTATATAATCTTCGTTCATATTCTTTTGCAGATATAACTGCAGGAATCGAGGATTTAGCTTTAGAAATTGCAGAATATTCCAGCCGAAAAGTAAAACTCGAGATTATTGGTGCTGACGTAAGGATTGGTGCCGAGTCTGCTGCTAAAATCGAAAAATTGCTCCCTGAACTGTTGAGAAATGTAATTATTAATCAAATTGAATCAGAAGACGAACGAATTAATATTGGCAAAAAGCCTTATGCCAAACTTAAAATTTCTGCAGTTCAAAACTCTGGTCAGTTAAAGATTATTTTAAGTGATGATGGCTATGCCAAAAACGCAGCAATTCTGGCAGAGCAATATGCCGAACATATCGAAAATATTAGAAAATCGGGTATTGGACTGGAATTTGAGTCGAAACATAATCAAAAATGCAAGATAATTCTAACATTAGCTGATAAATATTCTATACAACATGTATTAATTTTCAACTTAGCTTCTGAATATTTTGCAATCGACATATCAGAAATAGATAGTATAATTGATGTTAAAAACAATATATCAGATTATAAAGATATTTATACAATTATACCAAACGAGCAATTCAGCAAAAAAGAAACCAACAAACCATTAAGCCAGGCTGCAATAATTAAGCGCGAAGACAAACAATATGCAATATGCTTCGAAAGTTTTATGACAGAAGCAGAATTGAGCTCAAAACCCAAACAAGCATTTATGAAGAGAAATCCTTTCATTATATATTCTGGTACTTTCAACGACAAGTTAGCACATGTTTTAGACATCTCCAAAATCATAAGAGACTATAATAAGAATCAGTCCTAAAACAATAAAATCGGCTTTAATCCTTTTACTTCCTTATTAAGGTAATCAATTAATATTTTGTTATTTTTTAAGAAATGATATTATCATATATAACATTATTTTAAATAAAATCAATATTTAATTAATTAATATTTTGAAATATATCACAAATAATGGACTTTAGATAGGAGTTACAATGAGTTTTATAAATTGGAGCGAAGCATTTTCGACTAATGATGCAGAATTGGACTCACAGCATAAAAAGTTGGCAGTATTAATAAATGAAATATTCAACTCTATGGCTGAAGGAAAAGATCCGGATGAGATAACAAAAATATTTACAGAGCTCAAAGATTATGCTATATACCATTTTCTTTACGAAGAAAAAGTTATGAAGCAGCTTAGTTACTCAGACCTCGAAAGTCATAAAAAAGAACATGACGAGCTTGCAAATCAAATTAAAGACTTACACGCAAACTTCTTAGACGGACACTTAATAGCAACAGCACCATTAATGCAATTCCTAAAAAAATGGCTTAATATCCACATGGTAACCGCAGATAAAAAGCTTGGCGAATTTATTGAGCAGATCAAAAAGTAATTCTTTTTTGTGAAATATTCTAACTTTTTAATTTTTTTTTCGTATTATTGCTTAAGTAAATTGTTATGTTGCAATTATAATATCAACATAACAATTAATTGATTTGTTCAATTTTGGAGCAAACTTTTATGGCTTATTATTACTGGCTAATTTTAGCATTAATACTATTTGCAATGGAGATAATCGTACCTGGATTTGTGATCCTTTGGTTCGGTGTTGGTGCTTTGGCAGCAATGCTTTTAGAGTTGCTTGGTGTGCACAATTTGATTATTCAAGTTGTTGCATTCTCAATTGTATCGTTAGCATTTGTAGCAGCCTCACGTACTATTTTCAAAAAATATTTCCTCAAGGAATCTCCCGGCAATTCGATTAAAACCAATATGGATGTATTAATTGGTAAAGTAGCTGTCGTTACCGAAGAGATCGATAATACAATTTCTAAAGGTAGAATTATAATTGAAGGTCAAGATTGGCCCGCTCGTTCTGCCGATGGAAATATTATTAGTACAAGCACAAAAGTATCAATTTTAAGAACTGACGGCAATAAGCTGATAGTTCAATAAACATTAGGAGGACTTTATGGAATTAGGTTTACTTGGAGCAATTATCCTGTTTACCATTATTGTTGCTTTTAGCTCAATTAAAATGGTAAGCCAAGCTACAGTTAAAATTATTGAACGACTTGGCAAATACCACAAAACCGCAACTTCCGGCTTAAACATTATCATTCCTTTTATTGATAAAGTTAGAGCTTCAATCGATCTACGCGAACAATTAATCGACATACCGCCACAACAAGTAATTACTCGCGACAACGTCGGTATGGGAGTAGATTGCGTTGTTTATTGGCAGGTAACTGACCCGATTAAAGCTATTTATGAAATTTACAACACTCGTGCAGGTATTGAGCAGCTTGCTGTTTCTGCTTTGCGTGCTGTTATCGGCGAATTAGACTTAGACCATACTTTATCAGGTCGCGAAACTATTAATATGAAGCTACGTGGCACTCTAGACCAAGCTACAGACAAATGGGGCGTCAAAGTGCTCAGAGTTGAGCTTCGTAATGTGATTCCGCCTGAAGATATTAGAATTACTATGGAAAAACAAATGACTGCAGAACGTAACAGACGTGCTTCTATTCTTCAAGCCGAAGGTGAAAAACAATCTGCAATTCTTCGTGCCGAAGGTCAGAAACAATCATCTATCGTATCTGCCGAAGGTCAAAAACAGTCTGCTATCCTTGCTGCCGAAGGTCAAGCCGAAGCTCGTCTCCGTGTTGCTGAAGCAGAATCTGAAGCAATCAAGATGGTAGCTGCTTCTTTGAACCTGAAAACAGGCGATCCATCTTCTTACTTGATTGCTTTGAAATATCTCGAATCTTTGAAAGATATTTCTGCAAATGCTCAAAAGATTGTATTTATGCCTTATGAATCGACAGGCGTACTTAGCTCTCTCGGCGGTATTAAAGAACTACTAAATCAAATTAAAGAATAATACCTTATTCTCTGATTTTTTATTCGGCTTTAATGATTTCACTTTATGTGTTCATTAAAGCCGTTTTTATTTCATAATCCAATCCTTTTAGTACTCTTATAAATTTATCAAAAAATATTAGCTTTGCTTAAATTTTTCTAAAATTATTAATTTTTTTTTATTTATTTTTGTTCTTTACTGATTCATAACGTTTATGGGCTTATATTGTAAAGAACTTATATGAAAAACAAGAAACCAATTTTCGCCGGGATTATAGCTATCATTATAATTGTAGTAGCTGCCATTCTATTTTTTAATAAATCAGAAAAAAAAGATGCTAAAGCTAGTCCCAAAAACAAAGTTCAACAAAAAGTAGATGCTTATATTGTCAAACCTGAACTTTTAATTAATGAAATTTCTGTCTATGGCTCTTTAGTTGCATTCGAAGAAGTAGAGCTAAAAAACGAGGTTTCGGGCAGGATTATAAAAGTCAATCTGCCGGAAGGAAAGTTTGTCAAAAAAGGTACTCTTTTAGTAAAGCTCAATGACGAAGATTTGCAGGCAAATCTAAAAAAACTTCAATCACAATTAGCCTTGAATGAACAAATCAACAAGCGCCAATCAGAATTGCTTAGAGTGAATGGAATTAGTAAAAACGACTACGAACAAACTCTGCTCCAAGTAAATTCAATTAAGGCTGATATTGAAGTGGTCAAAGCTAATATAAGAAAAACTGAAGTTTGGGCTCCATTCGATGGGCTTATTGGATTGAGAAATATTAGCGAAGGTGCTATAGTTACTCCATCCACTTTATTAGCAACAATCAGAACAGAAAACAAACTCAAACTAGACTTTTTTGTACCCGAAAAATATGGTGCATATATCAATCAAGGTCTAAAAGTAAAATTCACAATGTATAACAACAACAAAGAATATGATGCTACAATAATTGCCACAGAGCAAGGTATAGACGATGCAACACGCAATTTGAAAGCAAGAGCAATTGTAAATTCGAATTCTAAGGAATTGATTCCCGGAGCTTATGCAACAGTCAAAGTACATTTGGGCGAAAATCAGAATGCATTGATGATTCCATCTGAAGCAATAATTCCCAAGGAAGGCAAGAAGAGCGTAATTGTTGCCCGAGATGGTAAAGCAAAAATTATTGACGTCTCAACAGGTGTCCGCCAAAGCTCAAAAATTGAAATCTTAAGCGGGCTTATTCCCGGCGATACTGTGATTACAAGCGGCATACTATTTTTAAAAAATAATTCTAAATTGCAATATTCGAGTGTAAAATAAAACATATATGTTAGTATCAGATTTAGCATTGAAGCGCCCTGTTGCGGCTATTGTATTGAGTTTAGTAATCGTACTTCTCGGTTTTGTTGGATATAGCTTCCTTTCGGTTAGGCTCTATCCGGCTATCGATCCACCTATTATTACAGTTCAGGCATCCTATACAGGTGCAAATTCTGAAATTATTGAATCTCAGATAACTGAGCCACTCGAAAAAGCTATAAATGGTATAGAGGGTGTCAAGTCTATTTCTTCGCAGTCTGCTGTGGGATCGGCTTCAATAACTGTCGAATTTGACCTGAATTCTGACCTTGAAAAAGCTGCTAACGACGTTAGAGACAAAGTATCTCAGGCAATGAGAAATCTACCTCAGGATATTGACGCTCCTCCAACTGTAACTAAAGCTGATGCTAATAGCGATCCTATTATTATGCTTGCTGGGCAGAGTACTAAAATGAGTGGTATTGAACTAAGCGAATATGCTGAAAACGTTTTAGTTGAAAAACTCCAAACAATACCAGGTATTAGTTCTGTTGCTATTTATGGTCAGCAACGCCCTGCTATGCGCCTTTGGCTCGATCCTACAAAAATGGTTGCTTACAAATTAACTGCAGTTGATGTTTCGGCTGCTCTTGCCAAAGAGAATGTCGAAATGCCTGGTGGAAAAATCAGAGGAAATTCTACAGAGCTGATTGTTAAAACTTATGGCAGACTGACTAGTGAAGAAGATTTTAATAATTTGATAGTAAAACAAACAGAAAATCAAATCGTAAGGCTCAAAGATATTGGCGAAGCTATTTTAGGACAACAAAACGAAGAATCAGGTGCAAAAATTAACGGCTATACAGGCGTTATGCTTGCATTAATTCCTCTGCCCGGTGCTAATACTATCGATATTGCAGACGAATTTTATAAGAGGCTCGAACAAATCCGCCAAATTACTCCTGATGGTATGGAACTTATCATTGCACGCGACAAATCCATTTTCGTAAGACAATCAGTCAATGATGTGGTCGAAACTTTAATAATAGCTATAATTTTAGTTGTTATAATTATATTCCTCTTCTTTAGAAATTGGATAATTGCTCTAAGACCTCTTATTGATATACCTGTATCGCTAATTGGTACTTTTTTTATTATGTATATTTTTGGATTTTCAATTAATGTATTAACTCTTCTCGGTATTGTTCTTGCTACCGGTTTAGTTGTGGATGATGGTATAGTCGTAACAGAAAATATATTTAAAAGAATTGAGCAGGGAATGGATAAATGGCAGGCTGCATTAGAAGGCACTCGTGAGATATTTTTTGCAGTAATTTCTACTTCTCTTACTCTTGCTATTGTTTTTATACCTGTTATTTTCCTCGAAGGATTCACCGGCAGACTATTTCGCGAGTTTGGCATAGTTGTAGCTTCTTCAGTGCTCATCTCTGCAATTGTTTCGCTTACTTTGACTCCGGTATTAAACGTAAAACTTGGCGGATCTTCCACTCATCATTCCAAATTCTATTTATCTACTGAGTCGTTCTTTGTTTATATTGAAAATACATATCGCAGATTCTTAAATTATTTTATCTCTCATAAATGGATTTCATATTCTATTGTCGCTCTTTGTTTTGGAATGATTTTCCTATTTGGAAAAATGCTAAAATCTGAATTAGCACCATTGCAAGATCAAAGTTTTTTAAGAACTTCAGTTACAACACCAGAAGGTACTGAGTTTTCTGTAGCTCAAAATATTATCGATAATATTGCTCAATTGAGCATGGATTCCATACCCGAAGCCAATTATGTATTAGCTCGTTACGGCGGTGGTTTCTCAAACTCTGGAGTAAATACAGGATTTGTAATCAGCTTTCTTTCTGATCCTAAAGAAAGAAAAATGAGCCAGCAAAAAATATTTTCAAAGCTAACCGCAATGTATAAAAATGTTCCTTATGCAAGAGTAATTGCTAGCCAAGAACCAACAATTTCAACTGGAAATTCGAGAGGCTTGCCTGTTCAATTTGTAATTCAAAATCTTGATTTTGAAAAATTCAGAAAATCTCTACCTAAATTTTTGGAAATGGCTCAAAATAGTTCTGTGTTCAGCAATGTCGATGTCGATCTTAAATTCAACAAACCAGAACTAAACATTACTGTAGATAGATTGAAGGCTAACACATTAGGAGTAAACGAAAGAGATATTTCGAGCACTCTTGCTCTTGCTTATAGTGGCAGCCGCTATGGCTATTTTTTGAGAAACAATAAGCAATACTACGTTATTGGTCAGGTAAATAGAGAAAATAGAAATATTCCTGCAAATATAGCATCACTATACGTACGCTCAAATACAGGCAACATGATTCAGTTAGACAATTTGATTAATATTTACGAAACAAGCAATCCACCTATTCTTTACCATTTCAATAGATATAAATCAGCAACAGTATCAGCCAACTTGGCTGATGGCAAAAGCCTTGGCGAAGGTATCGACGAAATGAAAAAGATAGCTGCTGATGTGCTCGACAATTCGTTTGTCACTGCACTATCAGGGCTTTCGAGAGACTTTGCCGAAAGCAGCTCCAATATTTCATTTGCTCTGATTTTAGCATTGTTGCTTATTTACCTTGTTTTGGCTGCTCAATTCGAGAGTTTTCGCGATCCATTTATTATTATGCTTACTGTGCCAATGGCTATTGCAGGTGCGATGCTTTCTTTATGGATTTTTGGGCATACTTTAAATATATTCTCCGAAATAGGTATGCTATTGCTGATTGGAATTGTAACTAAAAATGGTATTCTTATTGTCGAGTTTGCCAATCAAAAACGTAAATCAGGATTGAACAAAGCCCAAGCAGCAGCCGAAGCAGCAGTGGCGCGTTTTCGACCAATTATGATGACTTCGCTTGCTACTATGTTTGGTGCTCTGCCGATTGCATTAGCTCTCGGTGCTAGTGCTCAAAGCAGAATCCCACTTGGTATTGTAGTTGTTGGAGGTTTGCTTTTTTCATTACTTCTCACTTTGTTTGTTATTCCAGTAACTTATATAACAATGTCTAAAAATAATAGAACATTTTAATTTTGAGTAATATCATGAAAATAAAAATTTTATTCATATTCTTTCTCTGTTTTAGCATGGCATCTGCTCAAAAAGTATTGACATTAGATGAAATGATAAACATAATTTTGAAAAACAATTATGATATTTATATAGCACGCAACGAATCTGATATTGCCAGACTAAACAATTCTGCAGGAAATGCCGGAATGCTTCCTGATTTGTCGTTTAAAGCATCGGCTTCTATAGACAATTCTAATATACTCCAAAATCATCCTCAAGCTCCAGACACGAAATATCCCAATATGACAAGCAATTCTATTGCTGCTTCTGTCAATTTAAATTGGACTCTTTTCGATGGAGGCAAAATGTTCATTAGCAAAAACAAACTTAATGAATTGCAAGCTATTGGCGAGCTCAATTATAAAAATAAAGTGCTAAACACTGTTTTTCAAGCGGTTTCTATATTTTATGATATTATCAGACAACAACAACAACTTAAAGCGATAAACGAAATTATCGTTTTCAACCAAAACCGTACTTTGATAGCTCAAACTGCCTTCGATGCCGGCACTCGAGCCAAGACTGATTTGCTTCAAGCAAAAATGGACCTTAACCTTGCTAAGCAAAATGCATTAAGCCAGGAAAATTTGATTAAATCACAAAAAATTGAATTAAATAAATTAATGGTATTAAACACAGATAATAATTTCGATATTAACGACAGCATTTCTGATATTAATATTCCTGAATATAGAGAGCTCGAGGAAAAACTTTTGAATTCAAATCTTAATCTTATCTTATTGAAAAAACAATTGGAACTGGCAAAGCTTATTAAGGATGAAATCGAAAGCAGCAGGCTGCCGTTTATTAATCTTAGCGGAGCTTATAATTTTTCTAGTCTCAATAATTCTGATGGCAATTTAAAATCTAATAGAGAGTATGGACCTCAACTTGCTGTTGGCTTATCTATTCCAATATATTCTGCCGGAGAAATTTCCAGAAAATCTGAAATAGCCTCTATTGATATAAAATCAAATGAATATAACCTGGAAGCTGCCAAACTAGAGTTAAAACTGCAACTACAAAACTCTTTAAGCGAGCTAGAATTTAGAAAGCAGCAATTGATTATAGAGCAAGAAAATAATCTATTGGCAAAGGAAAATATTGATATTAGTCTTGAAAGACTAAGACTCGGCGAAGCTACTTCGCTCGAAGTCCATTTAGCACAAGACGAATATGCTCAATCGACTGCCAGATTGATCAATTTCAAATATTATATGAAAACATTAGAAACAAAAATCAAGCAATTAATTGCAGAGCTTTAGTCTGCATCAAATATATTTACAATATACCTTCTGCAATCTCTTTGGCTAGGGCTGTAGCTTTTCTGATTGGTTTAATTATAAAATGATTTACCAGAAAAATAATAGTAAGAATAAAAATCATAACTAATACTGCAATGATAATTACTTTAATCAGTAATGCATTTGTCTCAGATTTTATCATTTCTTCATTATTTTTTACAAAAGCTACGTAGCCAATTTTCTTATTATTAATATCGAACAATGGATTCAAGGAATAAAATATATTACCTTTGCTGCCAATTTGCAGTTCATTATTAGATTTTATCAATTTTTGAGTTTCTTCATCAATCAATTCTTCAGGTTTTATCCAATCGGAATTCGGATTGGAAATATAATAATCTAAAATCTTTTTGCTATAAAACTTTTCAATTTGTTCCTTTTTTAAAGCAGTTTCTGCAACCGAAGCATCCACTAAATTAAATATCCCGGCATTAGATTTATCGCTTGACATCAAGCTCATAATATCCTTTATTTCATATAAAAACTCGACAGAACCGACATATTGCTGTTTTACAAAAATTGGAGCAATACCTCTAACAGCAAAACCACCAACGCCAAACTCAATGGCTTTCAGAGGCTTTTGGGTTATAGCTACTTCAAGTATAGTTGGTCTAAATTTTGACAAATCATCAAATCTCTTGTTAGTCCAAGTACGAAGAAAGCTTTTAGCAGGATATTTATGATAATGAATTTGAAAGTCTTTAATATCTTGGTCGCTCAAAATAGCATCAATTTGAGGTTTTAAAGCATTCATCAAAAAATCGCTACCAGCTTTTTCGTCTGTATTTAAATAAGCAGACTCAACAAATGGCGAGCTGGCAAAAATTTTAGCAATGATTAAGGCTTTGTTCTGATGTTCCTTGATTAAATTTTTAAGAATTGCAGAGTTTTTCTTTTCAGACTCTAAAGTAGTATTTCTAATAATACTATCCGAAGTATCAAAAAAGTAATAAGCAACCGCCGCAGAATAAACAATACCCAAAGGTAATAATACAGTCAACAGCTTATTTTTCAAACTAAGTTTATTAAGAAACATAAAACACCATTGAAAATTAAGATATAATATTAATCGAATGATAGACTGAAATATTATCCTGAAAATATAAAAAAAGAGCTTGCATTGAAATAATGCAAGCTCTTAATATATCAATTATTACAAAATTACTTTGTTGGTGCCTGAGTTGGCATCGGCATAGTTGGAGCAGCAGGCATTGGTGCTGTTTGTCCTTCTGTTGGAGCTTTTTCGATAGCTGGACCAGTTTGAGACACAAAGAACACATTTGTCAAAACTGAAAGAATAATAATTGCAGCAGCAAATCCAATTGTAATTTTTTGAAGAATATTAGCTGCCTGACGATTACCGACCATTGATGAGAAAGCAGTATTCAAACCACCCATACCTGAGATCATATCACCTTTTCCAGGTTGTAGTATCACAACTAAAATCAACAATACAGCTATAATAATCATCAATATCGTCATTACTGTCAACATTTTTATATTTCCTTATTTAAAAATTACACTTTTAAGAGTTTTAAAAATAGCAAACTTGTGGAAAACTTCCAAAACATTTTTTTATCAACTTGATTTAAATGTTGATTTTAAAAAACTTTTGAAAGATAATTCTTCAGGAGCCAAAGGTTTTTCAAGTTTTTCTTTAAGCTTGATATTAGGTTTAGCAGAAGAATTATTTAAATTGGACAACAAATCAGCGAAATCATTTTTTTCGGATTTACTTGAGTTAGTCTCCAAAGAATCCGAATCCAAATCTGCAATCAAATTGACATTTTTTTCGGAGACACCAATCAATAATTTTTTTCCAGCAGCGGAAACCACAAGCAGATTGGATTTGGGCTGCAAATTGAGCTTAGCTAAAATTTTTAATTCAACCATCTCGCCACTAGGCTTCATTTTGTTAGTAAAGCGTCTGACAATAAACAGCAAAAGCCCTAACACAGCCACGCAAAGAGCGAGCATTAAAAAAGCGTTTATAACACCGGAATCCATAAATTATCTCCTGACGCCGCGCAACCTATCGCTAGGATCGACCAGAGTAGTAATACGAATACCGAAATGCTTATCGATAACAACTACTTCGCCTTCGGCTACTTTCTTACCATTAATAAGCACATCGACAGGCTCGCTCACAAGTTTGTCAAATTCGATAACTGAGCCTCTGCCCAAACGCAAAATATCGCGAATAAGCATATTAGTTCTGCCCAACTCGATAGAAACAGGAAGCTGCAAGTCATAAAGCAATTCTAATTTTGGATCAAGAGGCGAATAAATACTGCCTTCGGAGCCAAATTGCAGGTCAGAAAACTTGGCATCAGCAACATTGGTTCCGGAATCATCATCCAAATCTATAGAATCGAGGCTTGAATCATCATCGCTAAGCCCGCCGCCCGAGATCAGGGCATCAATTTCTTCCTGAGTCATTGTCATATTTATGATTCCTTTTCTTTATAGCTAAGATCTTCTTCAACTAAATCTTCTTCGGCAAGCGGACGAGTAACACGAACAGCGCGTTTTCCATCGACAGTGCCTGGTCTGCCGGCTAATTTTCGTTTACCGGCAATTATTATTTCTAATTCTTGATTTATTCTTTTCTTAAGTTTAATCACATCGCCTTCTTTCAATTCCATTATTTCGCCGACGTTTAGCGATGTTTTGCCCAATTCTGCTATAATCGGCAGATATGTTGTAGCTATCTGCTGATTTAATACTTGCATATTTTCGCGCATTCTCTTGGGGCTTTGTCTTACTACCGATGTAGTTACTTGTTGGCGGTTTAGTTTTGCCAATACTTCTTCAAGTGCAAATGTCGGAAAGCATAAATTCATCAAGAATGTATGCACTCCGACATTTACATCAAAAGATATTACAACCACGATTTCTGATGATGGAGCTACCTGAACGAAATCTGCTTCCATCTCAAGTCGTGAAAATTTAAAATTCAAATCTGCTATAGCACGCCATGCATTTCTTAAGTCATATA
>JAUQWR010000020.1 GCA_030835065.1 Candidatus Kapaibacterium sp. | reverse complement strand
AATCAATTTGGCATACTCTGCAGGAGGCATATATTCGAAAACTGGATAGAATTTATCAGCAAATATTTCTTTCCCTTTTTCAGCTGCTTTTTTGCCATATTCCATGTCTCCATAAGAAAGAGGGCAAATGATCCTGATAGGATAGTCTTTGAATTTGCTTAAAATATTGAAAAGCTCAATATGATTATTTGAAGTAGCTGCAGAGTTGCCTGCCAAAATAGAAATATAAGGTGGATGAGGATTGTCGGACTTGGTTTCGTCCATTAGCTCATATGATAAAGGATTTGAATAGAACGCATAATAATATTTCGCTTTGGTTTGATAAACCTGTTTTGCAATTTTATAATCTTCTTTGACTAACGCAACTATAGATTTCAAACCACGGATTACCCTTGTTCTGACAGCCTCGTATAGATTTTCAGTTTCAGTAAATTCTCTAAATTTATAATAGTATAAATCTCCACCCCAGATTATCCATGTGCTTTTCTTTAAAATCTGAGGATTATTGTCTAAATAATAAACAAATTTTCTTTCAAAAAAACTATGAAGTATAATATTATCAGAATCAGAGCAAAATTGGTGAATTTTATCAAGCGAATCATCTACACTTTGAAAAAAATAGACATTATCCGAGCGCTGAGGTTCAGAATATTTATTCTTTGAAAACTCAGAATTAACGACAATAAAAATATGATCGTCGAAGTATTTATTAATAAAATCAATATATTCGACCACAAATTTGTCGTACAGCATTAGATGACAAAATTTAATAAGAACTCCAATAATATATTATACCAAGCCAAAAACTCCAAAAATAATGCCAAATAATAATTAAAAAACCAATTAGCACATAATAAAAAACGTCTTATATTTTTTTAAGTAACGAAAAAGTGAAATGAAACATTTAAATTTATTGTTTGAATATTTAAGCCGCTATAAATCAACGATATATAAAGGTTTGCTTTTTGTAACAATTTCAAACTTATGTTCTGCCTATGCTCCAAGAGTGGTAGGGAATATGGTAGATAAATTGAACAGTGGCAACTATCAGATGTCTGCAATTATGGAGCAGATACTCTATATTTTACTGCTTACAATTGGAAGCGGACTGTTTATGTATCTTACCAGGCAGACTATTATTGTAGCATCAAGGCTAATTGAGTACGATCTGAAACAAGATCTTATAAAATCATTCTCTAAACGCGATATGAATTTTTTCCATAAAAATTCGACAGGTTCGCTTATGGCTTTGGCTACTAATGATATTCCTGCTGCACGTGAGTTTATCGGTCCTGCAGTAATGTATGGTGCTAATACTCTTACTACTTTCTCCTTTTCATTATATTTTATGCTTTCTTTGAATTGGGAAATAAGTTTGATATCAATGATACCATTGCCGATAATCACTATTGCAACATATTATTTAGGGAAAAAAGTTCATGTTGCATTCAAAGATGTTCAAGAACAATTTGCATCACTGACTTCATCTTCCCAAGAATCAATTTCAGGCATCAGAATCATCAAATCTTATGTTCGTGAAAAGTATGAATCAGGACTTTTTAGTAGTTTAAGTTCAGATTATGCCGACAAAAATTTAAGACTGGCAAGATTGCAATCAGCATTTATGCCAGTATTAATGGTTCTTGTTGGGCTTTCTAACGCATTGGTCTTGGGTTATGGTGGGCTTAAAGTTATGTCTGGAGCAGCTTCACTTGGTGACTTGACTCAATTTTTTATTTATTTGAATATGCTTATATGGCCTGTTGCTGCTATTGGTTGGATTACCAACATTGTGCAGCGCGCTTCTGCATCTGCAGCCAGATTGGAAGATATGTTCAAAGCTGATAGCTCTACTGAAAATGCTGAACTAGGAATCGAATTGAAAAGCGACAAGGCTACTATTAAGTTCGAAAATCTTAGTCTGAAATATGAGAACAGCAATAACTATGCTCTTAAAAATATTAATTTGGAAGTTCCTCAAGGCTCAACAGTAGGCATTATCGGACCAGTTGGCAGTGGAAAATCAAGTCTCATCAATCTGATTGCAAGACTTTTTGAGTATTCCGAAGGCAAATTAGAGATAGGTGGCAGAGATATTCGCGACTATTCATTAAAATCACTTCGCGAAAACATTGGTTTTGTAGCTCAAGATACATTCCTTTTTTCAATGACTATCGAGGAAAATATAAGGTTTGGCAAGTCTGATGCTACAATTGAGGAAATTAGAGAAGCTGCGCGAATTGCTTGTTTGGATGAAGAAATCGAAACATTTCCTGATTCTTATTCAACAATGCTAGGTGAGCGTGGTATTACTCTTTCTGGTGGTCAAAAACAAAGATTGGCATTGGCTAGAGCAATAGTAAAGCAACCTAACATACTGATTTTAGATGATTCTCTATCGGCTGTCGATTCTCAAACAGAAGAAAAATTATTAAAGAATTTAAAACAATTCATGAAAGATAGAAGTACCTTTATTGTATCTCATCGGATGAGCGCAGTATCCAATTCTGATATAATAATCGCTCTCAAGGACGGAGAAATCATCGAAAAAGGCGATCACAACACACTTTTAGAAAAAAATATTTATTATGCTAAGCTCTATGAATTACAAAAACTTGAGGCAGAAATTGATAGCTTATGAGAAATTTTTTTTCAAAAAAGTAAAAATTTTCTTTGCAGATATTGGAAAAAGTATTAATTTTGTAAGCCTTCGTTGATGACGGTGGCACTAAACAAGAAAAAACGGGCAGAAAGGGGGCCCATAGCTCAGCTGGGAGAGTGCTTGAATGGCATTCAAGAGGTCAGGAGTTCGATCCTCCTTGGGTCCACAAAAAA
>JAUQWR010000196.1 GCA_030835065.1 Candidatus Kapaibacterium sp. | reverse complement strand
CAATATATAAAGCATCTAAGGCAATAGAAACAGCAAAGCAGGTAATGCAAAGAAGAAACAAGCAAATATGCGAAGAAGAAATCCAATTGATAGAGCAAGAATATCAAAAAACGCAAAAATAAATAAATTGGGGCTGAATCAAAATTAATAATTCAGCCCCAAATTTTTTTGGCAAAAACATTAAAAATCGATACGATTTTTCACCCTAATACATATAATTTTGCCCAATAGAAAAGCTTAAAAATTCAGATCAAATTATTCGTCTGGCGAAGTTTCTCTCATACGATAACCAACCCCACGAATGCTTTGAATAAGCGGTTTAGTATCATCTTTTTCGATTTTAGAACGCAATCTCTTGATATACACATCAATAATATTTGATTCCGGATCGAAATTATGCTTCCAAACATGTTGAGTAATAGTACTGCGGCTAAGAATACGATTTTTGTTGCGCATCAAATATTCGAGAAGAGCGTATTCTTTAGTAGTAAGCTCAATTTCCTTACCACTACGATAAGCAAGATGCGAAACAGTATCGAGTACTAATTCTCCACAACGCAGTTTAGTAGATTTTTCCGGGCTGGACCGGCGCAAAATAGACCTAAGTCTAGCGGCAAGTTCTTCGAAGCTGAATGGTTTTGGAAGGTAGTCGTCAGCTCCTAAATCAAGACCAGCAACCCTGTCCTCAGTCGTACCGCGAGCAGTAAGCATAAGAACAGGAGTCGAAACTCCGGCATCACGCAATTCCTTAAGTACCGTAAACCCATCCTTACCGGGAAGCATGACATCCAACAAAATTGCGTCGAAATGATTGTTCATTGCCATTTCCAGCCCGGCTACCCCGTCGCCTGCTGTTTCGACAATATAACGTTCTTCTTCTAATCCGTGCTTGATGAAGTTCGCTACCTTACGTTCATCTTCGACTACAAGAATTCTCATGAGTTCTCCTTAAAAATTGAGTAGATAAAGTGGCAATAATTCCCCTTGTCCTTTAATCATTTTATATAATCTAAATTAATAAAATTAATTTTTTATTTAATTTTAATATACAAAATTTTTTCATAAATCTGCAAAATTTTTTTTTATTCATTAATAATTTTTAGAAAATATTCAAGTTTTATGCTTAATTTAATTCAGTCTTAAATTTTTTTTTTAGTTTTTGAGACCTTTTATTGTTATGTGTGTCATTGAATATAAGAATTGATGAAAAATGTTCTGAACATATTGAAAATTTGTTTTTGGGTTTTGCTTGTATCATTTTTTAGTTCTTTGACATCTTGTAATACTTGCGATAGCGGCGATGGTGGCTCTGGCAGCGATCCGAACAATGTGCTGTATTTCACTGCTTTTCCTCTTAATAGCCTTGTTCCTTCGATTTATTCTGCCGAATCTAACGGTAGGCTTATTGCCAATCTTTCTGCTAATGGTTCTTTGTTTTCCGCTCCTGCGGGCAAAAGCAGCAACAAAAGAATTGCTTATCTGAGATATGATAATAATCTTCAAAAAAATCTTATTATTATTAAAAATATTGATGGTTCGGATTCTGCTGTTGTTGATAAAGACAATAACCAATATGGAGTAGCTTTTCCTGTTTTATCTCCTGACGCTAATAAAATTGCATTCTATGGAGGCAATGGCAAGCTCTATCTCTGGGTTAGAAATCCTTTCGATGGTTCTTCTTATATCGAAAAACTTACCGGGCAAAATTATCCCGGCACTCTTCCGGCTTTCTCACCCGACTCTAAAATGCTTGCTTTCTTTGAAGGAGACCCTTCTTCTGGTAGCTTTTCTCTTAAAATAATCGACTCCGAAATGCCCGATGTCGTCATCAATCAGGTGGATTATTCAAACTCTTCTCTAATTGCTAAAAACGAAAACTCACCTGAATGGTCTTTTGATAGTCGCAAAATTTGTTTCCCTGTAAAGTCTGATGATATTGAGAAACTGATTATCTATAGCCTTAATTCTAGTAGCGAAGAAGTTAAGTTTGGTAATCTTGGTGTCAGATATGCTGTGCTTTCGCCAGATGCTAAACTTTTGATGTTTGCATCAAAAGATGGAAGCCTTTGGTTACGCACTCTCGACTCCGATCCTAAATATAAACAATTAATTGATTCAGAAGGCTTGTTCTCTATTTCTAACGCCTCCTGGTCGCCTAAGGGAAATAAAATTGTATATAGTAAGTATTACCCCGAAGATGGAAACTTTACTTTTTCGACTATATTTACAGCTGAACTTGTAAATGATGGTAACGGTACTAACCTAAAAAACATTAAACTAATTTCTAATAATGCCTATAAGGCTTATTGGGGAAGATAACAAGGTGTTATGAGCGAGAGTTACAGTAAATATAGCGATAGCGAGTTATTCTCGATGCTTTCTAAAGGCAAGCCAATTGCCGAAAAAGCATTCGCAGAGCTGTACTCAAGATTTTCTCAGAGAATTTATGCTTACTGCCTGAGAGTTACAGGCGATGAAAATGATGCTCGGGATATTTTCCAAGATGTGTTTCTCAAATTCTATAACTCTGCCGAAACACACCCGAATGTCCTTAATGTTGGTGCTTATTTGATTACTATTACTCGTAATCTTTGCCTCAACTACAAACGAGATACTAAAAAAAATTTGAATATTGAAGATTTTACGTTCTTTACTAACGATAGTACTTTCGAGCAAAAAGAAATGATGGAGCTAATTGCAAGAGCTCTCGAAGTGCTCGATACTGACTATAGAGAAGCATTCGTTCTTAGAATATATGAAGGAATGTCTTATCAAGAAATTGCTGATATTACCGGCACTACTGTGTCGACTATAAAAAACAGAGTGTGGCGCGCTAAAGAAAAAATTAAAAATGTGCTCACTCCTTATTTAGAAGATATGTCGAATTAATAAATTGATTGAATTATGTCTTATTCACGTATGATACACGAGTATATCGACGAAGGGCTCCCAAAGTCCGAGGAGGAAATCCTTTTCTCGGAACTTTCTAAAGACGCCGAACTTCGCGACGACTTTAATAAGCAGATGAAAATTCATCTTATCGCTCAAAACGATATGAATTCTATTTTCCCACCTGCAGACTGCACTAGTAATATTTTTTCTACGCTCGGTTTCTCTATTCCGAACGAAGAAAAGCCTGTAGCTCCGATTATATCATTTTCTAGCAAGTTTTTCAGTGGCATCAAAAAATATGCTGCCTACCTGATGATTGCTACTCTTTCTTCTATTATCACCGGTGCTATGTTTTTGGCTTATGATAATTACTTTAATGCTGATAATCATAATTCTATGTCTTCAAATAATTCCGACAAATCAATCAATTCTACTCCTTATGTTTCGAGCAAAAACAATGATAATTCATCTAATATTATCAACAATAATGCTCTTAATTCAAATACCTCTAATTCGACTAGTTCATTGCCTAGAAAATTTTCGAATCAATTTGCTAATGATGCTAATAATCGCAATTCTAGCTCTAAAGATGAATCAACTAACTTAAATAATACTCTCAACTCTAATCAGGATGCAAATGATAATTTAAGTACTAATAATGTTCAATCAGATGATAGTAATATATTGCTTCTTGTCGATAATAGTGTTTTTGGTTCTTCTGATATAATCAAATCTAATGATGCTACTCAAAAATTTGCGAATAGCAGAGCACAATCATTTGGTAAATTCAATTCAGGATCTTTTGGAACTATTATTCCTATAAATATTTTCAATTCTGAGTCTGCAAACTATTACGATGATTCCAAATATATCCTTTCATTTAAGCGTATAAATACGAAATCTGAACCTAATGTAGACAATTTGAACTCTAATGAATCATTTTTCGATAATTTTGTTTTAACTGCGATTTATAGATTAGATGATAATAACGCTGTTGGTTTGCAATACGGTAGAGAAAGATTTGGACAAGAATTTGATATATTAGTTAATGGCAAAACACATGTACAATCACAAAATCCTGTGTTAAATTATGCTGCTCTGACATATAGGTTGTCTGTCAATCCTGAAATTTTCGAAAGTATTTTCACACCTTACTTCCAAACTTCAGCCGGATTATCGACAATTGGGCCTGTTGCAAAAATGTCTTTAGGCTCGAGCATTCGATTGATGGACGGACTTTCTGTATTTGGTGAAATTGATGGTGCTGCTTTGTGGTATAATGTAAATGATAAAATTTATAATACTTTAAAATATGGAGTTAATTACGGGATTTCTGTTTCAATTAAATAATTATCAATGCTAACATATTATAAAACAATATTGATTATTGCTATATCAGCATTTGCAATCATTTCTTGCGAATGTGTGCCTGGCATTGATACTCCCAAAAAAATCGAACCATCTGAATATACAGAATTTCTCTTTGTTAATGCCAGCGACGAACTAAGCTCTATCGAAGTAAGTGCCGACGATTTAAATATCGGCGCCAATCTTAACTATGAAGATACAAAACTGAAATATAACAAAGTACCAATTGGATTTCCTCAAATTTGTTTTTATGAATCTGGTTTTCCTATATACACAACATTTGTAAAATCAGAGAAGCAAATCAGCTATAATTTATTTATATATGGCAAAAAAAACAAGCCTAGCGTTTATCTGATTCAAGATTCAGTTCGTGATAAAAACACAAAAATTGTGAATTTTATTCCAATTTCAGGCAATAATATTATTCTAAAAATTGATAAATCATACGAAACAGAATTTTTGGATATTACACATAGCGAAATAAATCTTACAAATTCCGGTAATACTGTGTTTAAATTGGAAGACAAGTCTGGGCTTACTCTCGCCGAAAAAGAGCTAAACATAGATTCAAACAAAGAAAATATAATAATCTTAAAGAAAATCAATACACAATATTTAATTCATCATATAGTTGTAGATACAGAAAAATAAAAATCCCTGCTAGCTTAGAACTATCACAGGGATTCAATTTGTTTTTTCACAAACAACAAGATGAATTTTCTATTCACTTAATTCAGCAACTTCTTCAGAATTAAGTATTTCATTTAAATCTAATAAAATAAGCAACCTATTATCTAATTTCGCAATTGCAGTGATAAAATCAGAATTAATATTCGAAACCATAGGTGGTGGTGGTTCAGTGATACTTTTTTCTATACGAATCACTTCACTCACACTATCTACAATAAAACCGACAATTCTATTTTCAATCTCTACAACAGTAATCCGAGTGTCTTTATCATAAGGTTTAGAGCCAAGATCCAGCCGTTTCCTCATATCAATTATCGGAATCACTTTTCCTCTCAGGTTAATTACACCTTCCACAAAAGCAGGTGTATTAGGTACCCTGGTAATATCAACCATTCTGATTATTTCTTGAACTTTAGTAATGTCTACACCGAACTCTTCATCTGCAATCCTAAATCCGACTAACTGGATAAGTTCATGACTCACATCGGATCTTAGTTCTTCAAGTCTGCCTTCTATTTCCATTTTTCTGACCTTATTAAAGACATACAAAATTAATAAAATATTACATAGTATTCAAATAAATAATTAGCTAAAACTTGATTTTCCTAATAATTTATTTGTTTTAAACTTAGAATTAACCTTTTTATATACATTAGACACTTGATCTTCGAATGTATTGAATTTTTCGACAATATTTCTCAGTTCCTCAGTCAATTTTGTAAGATTTTCAGAGGCAACTGCAATATCATGAATCCTTTTTGTAGATTCATTTGTATTATTTGCAATCAAAGTAACGTTATGAGTGATTTCTTCGCTGGTAGCAGCTTGTTGTTCATTAGCACTTGCTATATGACTAATCATATCAAGGACTTGCTGAGAGCTTACAACAATTTCATTTAAAGCACTACCTGCTTTATCAGCTAGCTCGATACCATTAGTTACTTCAACATCACCATTTTGCATAACTTTTACAGCCAAATCGGTTTCTTTTTGAATACTTTTTATCATAGTAGCAATTTTTTTGGTAGCTTCGGTAGTTCTTTCAGCCAATTTTCTTACTTCGTCTGCAACAACAGCAAAACCACGCCCCTGCTCGCCGGCTCTGGCAGCTTCTATAGCAGCATTTAGAGCCAAAAGATTAGTTTGGTCGGCTATATCATCAATCACAGAAATAATTTCTCCAATTTGCTTGCTAGATTCGCCCAGCTTCTCAATATTTTTGGCTGATTCTTTTACTAATGAGGCAATATCGCGCATTTTGACCACAGTCTGGCTCACAATTTCACCACCTTCTCCAGCTATTTCCTTATTCTTTTTTGCAAAGATTGCTGTCTGCTGTGCATTTTCGGCATTTTCAGTAATTGTTCGCGACATTTCTTCAATTGCTGATGCGACTTCTTCTGTTTGTGCACTTTGCTCTTGAGCCGCATTAGAAATTGTATCGCTTGTACTATTTATCTCTATTGCAGCAGCAGCAGTAGTTTCCACTCCATCTAGAATTTTATTTATAAGGTTATTTAATGAATCACCCAATTGATTAATATTAAGCATCAATTTTTGATGTTCACCTTTATAATCGCCATTCATTCTTGCAGTCAGATCGCCTTCAGCCATTATATTTAGCACTGTTCCAGCTTCTTCGATAGGTGCAGCCAATACATCTAAAGTATTATTTATGCCTTTGATAATATTGGCATATTCGCCATAGTGGTTTGCTGCATTTGCCCTAAAATCGACATTACCTTCGATCGCTGCATTTGTAAGCTCTTTTACGTCGTTTATCAATTGATACACTACTTCCATTAGCCTTATAAATGCAGGTACCAGCCTATCGTTTTGACTTCTTCTTCCTATCTTTCTTAGATCATCAAGCCTATCCAGATTGCCTAAACTAATA
>JAUQWR010000195.1 GCA_030835065.1 Candidatus Kapaibacterium sp. | reverse complement strand
TTTAATCATTTTATGCATTTGCTTTAAAATACTGATAATATTTTTATTATTATCATCTTCAAGGAATATTTTCCATACTTTATTCCAATTCCCTCCTGTAATTGTATGAATTCCATAAGGTTTAAGAACATGTTTCCATGCTGGTAGTTTTATTGTATAATCATCAATGTTGAATTCTAAAGCTGCAAATATTGGTTTAAATTGGACTGGCAAAAGATGATGAACTTGCATTTCATCACAATTATGCACCAACACCTTAGATGCAGATACATAATAATTTCGTAAGCCTTCTACTTCGAGATTATATACATATACAGATGGATCGCTTATGTAAAAATTAACAGAATCAATTACAATCTTCTTTCCATCATAAGATAATAAGCTATCACCAGCTCGAAGTGTTTTAGATTCAACCCATACATTATTTACAAAGAACGGATGCTCTAAAGTACAAATAATTGAATCATTTGCAAAATATATTTTTCTAAAATCACGTGCTAATCTTTTACTAGTATTTTCAACACTGCATTTCAAATTAGTATTACTAGAAATATCGTATGCAAATACAAATTCACCTATTTTTATACTATCAATTGATTTTAACCCCTCATTTGTAATAACTTTTGTAGTTGAAATAAAACATGGGACTTTCCTCTTTGGAGCACTATAGTCATCTTTTTGTTCAATTTGATTATCAATATTCATTGGTTCATAAGTAACTTCATCATCAAAATTTACATTTGACAAAAGGCTCGCAGAATTTGTATATTCATTATCTAATAAATCAAATTTTCTCCCATTTGCTAAAGTTTTTGTAAAAATTGTATTCAAACCATATTTTGCTGCAGTTCCTTCAACAAATACCGGGAAAACATTTAGCATTGTATTTACACCTGCATCTAATAATTGTTTTTGATCACCAATGTTTGTTTTTGAATCTACAATATCTAAATAATACCCTGTGTAATTATAAGTCACATTATTTATCACAGTTGCTGCATCTGACAACGGTTCCCTAATAAAATACCAAATTGGATTATACTTATTGTTTTCATCCTCAATCATCCAGAACAATTGCCCTGGTGTATAAATTGGCTTTCTAATTACAGGTTCGATGACCTTTACTGTAGGATCGAATTTTTCAAAAAGTGGATTTAAATAAACATAATCGTTGTTATTTGGATCATTGTTTTGAGTGTTTTTATTATTCATATTGGCAAATCCAATTTGCTGTGAAATCACTTCACTATTATTCGAACCTTGTGAAAACGCCCATGGCATGTATTTATCAATAGTAAATCTTTTTTTTACGGGTTCCAATTGGATACAATCATCATTTATTGTACTTGATGCTTCTCCTTCTGTAATACAATCACTCGTTGCACTTGCAAAACTTATTCCTGCCGTTAACAAATAGTAAAGTCCTAATCCGCCCCTTCCCAGATTGAATGCATGTATTGCCTGATATACATTTCTCATGCCTAACAATATTGCTAATTCAACAAACTCACCACTGGGATCTCTATACTGAACAGGATTGTTTAGCACATAAGAATATGAGTTGTATGATTGTGAATAATCAGGAAATTGAATGTAGCTGTCTGGTTGAATAAACTGCCCCAACAAAGGATCGTAAATTCTACCATTCATATTAATCAAATTATGCTCGGGCATGTGCTCGTGAAATCCATATCCACGCTCGAAAATCTCATAAATATTATTGCTGTATTCATCTGCAATTACATTCGTCCAGTTTTCAGGATTCCTCATCCTTCCCCAGGAATCGAAACTCATCCTGCCAATTGTATTGTTCTGCTCGTCAGTTACTGCTATTAATGAACCCAAATGATCATAATGTAAAGAATATAATTTTTC
>JAUQWR010000194.1 GCA_030835065.1 Candidatus Kapaibacterium sp. | reverse complement strand
CTCTCCAAATATTGTTACTAAAGATGAAAATGGTTTGGAAACTTGGGTATATGATAGAATTGCAACTGAAGCTAATTACAATGAAAATTCATCAGTGTTGTTTTTAATTGTTTATGGTCAGGCAAATCAAAATGCTAATATGACAGTTACTCAAAAAACTTTGACTGTTGTAGTTAAGTTCAATCCAAATAGCAAGATAGAGTCGTTTTCTTATCATGCAAGTAAATTCTAAAAGGTGTAATGATGAAAAGAGTTTATCTTTTAGCGATAATTTCTACAGTCTTGCTTGCATCATGTACTATGGTGTCTTATAAGCAAACAAACCAAACACAGCAGACACAATTACAAGTTAGAGAATATCAAACTCGTATGTTTGATACTAATGATACAAAACTTATTATGAAAGCTGTTTTGAATGTTCTGCAGGATGATGGATTTGTTGTCAAAAATGCAGTCGTAGATTTAGGTTTGCTTTCTGCTTCAAAAGAAATCGACCTTAGCAAAAAATCAAGTAAATCTGATTCATTTTGGGATGATTTTTTCACAGCTCTTGCAGACAATAATCAAAACAGAAGAGAAAATACTTTTAATAAAGTTAAAATTATCGAAGTATCTGTTAATGTTTCAGAATATGGCAAACAATCAAAAGTTAGAGCCAATTTCCAAGCAAAAATTCTGGATAATTTAGGAAATACTGTAGAAGTATATCCGGTCGAAGACATGAAATTTTACCAAGATTTCTTCTCTAAAGTGGATAAAGGAGTCTTTATCCAAAAATCCGGACTATAAAATTTTTATATGAAAAAGCAGTTGAAAAACTGCTTTTTGTTTTTATATAAATCACCGAAGTTATTATATATCATGTATTAACAATAATGATTTGATATTTGAACGAACATGCATAAATATAATTAAATCATTATGATATATTGAAAATGTAATTTTTTTTTGTTAAATTGTAACTTTTCCACCGTCTTATGTTTATATATATAAGCGGATGACGCAGAAATTGAAAATGTAATTTTTTTCTGCATTGGAAAGGCGAAAGAGGAAATGAGATATAAGTTTAGAAATATGGTGTTATTTAAATTGCCCGTGCTATTAGCTTTCACGGTCACTTTTGTTTTGTCTTGTTCTAAAATATCTTATTCATCTAATATATCTTTGCCTCTACAAGAGAGAATTGATAAGTTTAGACCGGTTATTAATAAATTGGTTGCTAAAGGAGTTGATTCTAATATAGTTATACAGATGATTTCTGATTCTCAAACTCAGTTCAACGAAAAATATGTTAAAATCAATGTTACTGGTTATTTGAAAAAGCCAGATTATTCGCATTTTTCTAACGAACAGTCTGTTAGCCGTAATCTTGA
>JAUQWR010000193.1 GCA_030835065.1 Candidatus Kapaibacterium sp. | reverse complement strand
ATAACACTGCTGTAGGCGACGAAGGTGGATTTGCTCCTTCTTTGAAATCTAACGAAGAAGCTTTCGACGTTATTTTAGAAGCTATAGTTGCTGCTGGTTATAAACCTAATGAAGACGTTAAGCTTGCAATCGATGTTGCTTCCAGCGAAATGTGGGAAGATGGTAAGTATAAGATGTTCAAATCAAATGGCAATCTTTATACTTCAGACGAAATGATTGCATGGTATGTGGATTTATGCAATAAATATCCTATTATTTCAATCGAAGATGGTTTAGATCAAAACGATTGGGATGGCTGGGCAAAATTAACTCAAGCATTGGGTGATAGAGTACAGCTGGTTGGCGACGATTTATTCGTAACAAATCCAGAATTTTTGGCTCGCGGAATTAAGCAAAAAATTGCAAATTCTATCTTGATTAAAGTAAATCAAATCGGTACATTGACTGAAACATTAGAAGCTATAAAATTAGCTCAAAGATTTGGCTACAATCCTGTTATTTCGCACCGTTCGGGCGAAACAGAAGACGTTACTATTGCCGATATAGCAGTAGCAACAAATGCCGGCCAAATCAAAACTGGTGCTCCTAGCAGAACCGATAGAGTTGCTAAATATAATCAATTGTTGCGTATCGAAGAAATGCTCGATAATGATGCTATTTATGCAGGTAATACTGTTTTTTCAAAAACATTATAATTGTAAAACAAATAATAGATTTTTATGATAGTATTTGGAACAGACGGCTGGCGCGGGTTAATTGCTCGTGATTTTACTTTCGATAACGTCAGGCTTGTAGCAATGGCTACTGCAAAATATATTAAAAAAACAGGAGCAAAGGAGAATAATCCCGCTGTTGTTATTGGTTATGATACAAGATTTTTATCGAAAGAATTTGCTGAAGAAGCAGCTTTAGTGATTGCAAGTCAAGGTATTATCGTTCATTTGACTGATTCATGCTCATCTACACCACAAGTATCTTTTCATACAAAACAAAAAGGTGCCGATCTTGGTGTGATTATTACTGCAAGCCACAATCCACCTCTATATAATGGCTACAAATTGAAAGCGCATTTTGGTGGTCCTGCTACTCCTGAGCAAATCGCTAAAGTAGAAGCTGAATTGAGAAAATTAGAAGAAAAACCTCCTCAGTTTTCTTTGAAAACTATGGATGCTTTGATGGAAGCTAATAAGATTAGAATTTTTAATTCTAAAGAATCTTACGTCAGAAATATTAAAAAGAAAATTGATATGGACGCTATCAAAGCAGCTGGTTTTAAAGTGCTTTACGATCCTATGCATGGTGCAGGTATTGATACAATCAAAATGCTTTTGCCTGATGCTGATGAAATTCATGGCGAGTATAATCCTTCTTTTGGAGAGATTGATCATCCGGAACCAATTGGCGAAATGCTTACTGTTTTGTCTAAAAAAGTTAAGAGTGGCAAATATGATGTCGGTATTGCTACTGATGGCGATGCAGATAGGGTGGGCGCTATGGACGAAGAAGGCAACTTTGTAGATTCTCACCGAATTTTCATGATTCTTCTCAAGTATTTGTATGAAGTGAAAAAGAAAAAAGGTGTTGTTGTAAAAACTGTTTCTTTGACTTCGATGGTGGATGCTTATTGCAAAGCCAAAGAAATCGATTTGCGCGAAACTCCTGTGGGATTCAAGCATACAGCAAAATTGATGAACGAAGAAAAAGTTTTGATTGGTGGCGAAGAATCTGGTGGTTTAGGCACTTGTTTGCATATTCCTGAAAGAGACGGTTTGTTTAATGCAATGCTACTTCTCGAAGCTATGGCAGTAAAGAAAAAATCTTTGAAGCAATTGTGTGACGAACTTGATGAAGAGTTTGGCACTCATCGCTACCATCGCCGTGATGTTCATGTTACTCAACAACAAAAGAAAACTATTCTTGCTGCTGCTCAGAAAACTCCTAAGAAAATTGGCAGATTTGATGTTATTGGTACCAATACATTAGATGGATACAAGTTCTTTGTAGAAAATGGTTGGCTTTTGATTAGAGCTTCAGGTACCGAACCACTTATTAGATTTTATGCAGAAGCAGAGTCTATGAGCAAGGTAAATGAGCTTTTAGAAGCAGGAATGAAATTGAAATAATAAGAAAGCCGGCTTGTCCGGCTTTATTTTATTTTTCCCGTTTTATTAGCTCGATAACCATTGAGGAAGTCGTTGATTTTGATGGCTTTTTTGCCTTCGAGCTGCAATTCAAGAATACTAATATATCCTGAACCACAATATATAATAAATTCTTTATCAGAAATCTGATAATCTCCGGGAGAGAATTGATGGCAATTGCATGAGCAAGGATTGGATTTTGCCCTTAGGATTTTCATTGTTTTTTCTTCGAATATTGTCCATGCACCTGGGATAGGCGAGTAACCATTAATAAAATTAGCAACATTGGATGCAGATTTGCCCCAATCAATTTTTGCATTTTCTCTAAATAGTTTAGGAGCCGGGCAGGATTGCGATTCATCTTGTGGAATTGGTTTAAAGTTGCCTTCTAATAATAGCTTGATTGTATCGATTGTTAGATCTGCTGATACAGGCATTAAAGCATCGTGCAAGTCTCCAGCAGTAAATCCTTCAGGAATAGGAAATGCTCTTTGCAAAAGCATATTTCCAGTATCGACTCCTTCTTTAAGTATGAAAGAAGTAAGCCCTGAAATATTTTCACCTGAGATAATTGCCCAATTGATAGGAGCAGCGCCTCTAAATTTGGGAAGAAGGCTGCCATGAATATTAAATGAAGCAATTTTGGGTATTTCGTAAACTTCTTTTGGTAAAATTCTGAATGCTATAACAACAAAAATATCAGCATCGAAAGTTTTTAATTGATTAATAAATTCTTCGTCTTTTAATTTTTCGGGTTGAAGTATAGGCACAGAATATTCAAGAGCTTTTTGTTTGACAGCTGATGCTTGAAGTTTGAGCCCGCGTCCTTTTGGTTTATCAGGAATAGTAACAACCGCTTTAAGATCAAATTCATTGTAAACTTTTTCGAGAGCCGGAACTGCAAATTCCGGCGTACCCATAAAAACAATTTTAGCTTTGCCAGCCATTAGTCTTTTTTCCTCTTAGCAAGTGTAACTTTGACATCGATTTCTTTATCATTTCTAATGAGTTTTACATCCAAAACATCGCCTGGTTTGTATTCATTGACTGTGTACATGAAATCGTGAAGATTTTTTACTTGCTTGCCATTAATTGTAGTAATAATATCATTTTCGAGTAGTCCGGCTTTTTGAGCAGGGCTTCCGGGGCTAGTGCCAGATATTTTGCAACCTTTTGGATTATCTTCGAAGTTAGGAACGATACCAAACCAAGCACCATTGCCGCCACGAGTAGATTGTTGATCTTTAGCTTCTTCTTTTACTTTTTCGAATTTTGGTTTTTCGCTGTTATTAGCAAAGTGGCGGGCTATTTTTTCGAATAAATCGATAATTTTTGCTTCGCCTGGATAATTGATCAAGTCCCAATCATCTTTTGGCGAGTGATAATCTGCATGAACTCCTGTAAATATATGCATTACCGGAATATTCTTTTTATAGAATGATGAGTGATCGCTAGGACCAAACCCATCTGCAAGCTTAACTATTTTAACAGAGTCTATCAAAGCTAATGAATCTACCGGAGCAGTAAAATCAGGAGAAGAACCAAAACCAAATATTTGGACTTGATTATCTTTCATTCTTCCAATCATATCAAAATTCATCATCATAACAACTTTTTCCATTGGTATTAGGGGTGAATCTACATAATGTGAAGATCCCAATAAGCCTAATTCTTCGCCGGTGAATAAGATAAATGCCATTGATCGTTCGGGAGGATTAGTGGCAAATTTTGCAGCTAATTCCATAACACCTGCAACTCCTGATGCATTATCATCAGCACCGTTATGAACCATAGGTGTTTTGCCTCTATAAATTGAACCTACCTGACCCCAACCAAGGTGATCATAATGAGCTCCAAGAACTAAATATTCCTCACTTAATTTAGGATTTTTTCCTTTTAATATACCTACAATGTTTTTAGTTTCTTTTTCATCATCAACTAAATCGATTGTCAGAGCAATAGAAGTATTAGGAATAACAAAACTTTTTGGCTTTTTAGTTTTGTTTATTTCTTTTTCTACCGGGTTGAGTTGAGACTCGTTTGGAAATAATTTAGAAAGAGCAGTACGATTAGCTTGAATTGCAATAACGCCGGAATTTTTATTCATCTGTTCCCATTTTAATGGAATAAGAACATCAGCAGAATCGCCTTGAGACTTAACAAAAATTACGGCAGCAGCACCATGATCGCGAGCATTTTTAGCTTTATATCTCAGAGACAAGTAATTGTTGAATTTTGATTTCTCTTCGTTTTCGCCTTCAGGGCTGCCTGTGAGTATAATCACAATTTTATTATTGACGTCTATATCTTTGTAATCATCATATTGAAGTTTATCAGAAGATATACCATAACCAACAAATGCAATATCGCCAGTGGCAGAGCCATTTTCGCTAAAACTAATAGGAATCCACAATTGTTGTGCATCCCATTTTTTTGTGGCTGGTTTCCACATATCCTTTGGAATACCTGGTTTAGGCACTAAAACGTTTACTTCTAGTTTGTTGTTTGCACCGAGCTTGGTACCTGTTACAACTTTCAAAGTTTGGAAATAAGAACCATTCACAGGTTGTATGCCCAAAGACTTAAAATAATTGGCAATATACTCAGCCGCTTTTTCGATACCTGGAGTACCTGGAAATCTGCCTTCTAATTCGTCGGATGCCAAATATTTAATGTGATTTTCGATTTTTTTTATAAGTTCTTCATTTGATTGAGAATATAAAAAAGATACACTTAGGCTTAAGCCAATTAAAACAATAAATAGTCTTTTAAATTTATTCATTTTTCCCTCATAAATTTTCTTCATAATTTAATTTAACCAAAAAGTCTGATTATTACAAATTGTAAAAATCAGACTTTAACTCGAAGCATAAAGAAAAATAGTGTATTACCACATTTTATCTTCCATATATTTATTATAATCTTTAAGAATTGTTCTAAAAAAGTCAATATAATTCATATTGGGACTGATACCCATTTTTTTAGATAAACTATCATACGTAAATTGATTAATCTCTTCAATATTATTTGGTATATCAAGTTTAAAATTTAATTCTAAAACTTCTTTAACAATTGACAAATCAGAATCATTTAATTTATTAACTTCTGGAAAGATAATTGTATAATCCTGATAAACTTTAGTAAAAATAGTTCTATCGATAGATTCAGAATGGGATAATTTAACAACAGTGGTTTTTGCGGCAATATCACCAATACGTTGATGATTTTTTGAAATACTAATGCTAACGATAGCAACAGCACCACTTGAAAGAGTAACATCAACTAATGAGAATAACCATCTGATAAAATATGAATAAAATGAAGGCTCAGAGCCATCAATTTTAACAACTTTAATATTACGTAGTTTTTTCCCAAAGCTCTGTCCATGGAAAATAGTCTCTAAAATAAGGTCGTAAGCCAAAATCATAATAGTAAAAATGATAGAAACACCAATTATAAAAGTGCTTTCTGCCCCCATAGAT
>JAUQWR010000192.1 GCA_030835065.1 Candidatus Kapaibacterium sp. | reverse complement strand
AGGATTTCTATGGTTTAATTCATATCCTGCTCAAGTATTTATGGGCGATACCGGATCTCTTGCTCTTGGTGGAGCTGTAGGAGGTTTGTGTATATTGCTTAAAAAAGAGTTTCTTCTTCCTATTTTAGGAGGAATATTTTTTGCAGAAGCTATTTCTGTAATTATTCAAGTATCATATTTTAAATATACAAAAAAGAAGTATGGCGAAGGTAGAAGATTATTTAAAATAGCACCCATTCACCACCATTTCGAAAAATCAGGATGGCATGAATCAAAAATTGTTACTCGATTCTATATTATTGCAGTTATTCTGGCTATTATTACAATGGCTACATTTAAGCTAAGATAGTGAAATACAATAGATTAATCAAACAGCTCGGCATGAATTTGTCGGGCTGTTTTGCTTTAATTATCTAATTATTAAAACAAAAACGCGAAAATTTCTTGTTTTCAATAATTGAAAAATGAATTTTTTGCTTAAACGAGTGTTTGAAATTAGTGTTGGATAAATTGTTATAGAATAATAATCAATAGTCATTTGTTAGAAAGTTGCTCTATATCAAACATAAGAAAAACGAATGGTTTTATTTGTGTTATCGATAAAAATATACCGATAAATTTTACCAATACTAAATTATTAATATATAGATAAACTTAGAAAGAGCAAATTGTCGTGAATTAATAAAATATTAATATATTGTCATCATGGAAAGTGGATTGTATTGATATTTAATGATTTAGCTATTTAAATATTTGTGGGTAATAGTGCATATTTTGATAAATAAATGAAAATATATATTTTACTTTTAAAATTGATATTGAAATAAAAATAAATAAAAATATAATCTTATGATCCCATAAGGCATTGACGGGTTTTCTTTTGTATTGAAAGGAAATCCGTTTTTTTATTCTTCATCAGAAATAACGCATCTTTCTAAGTCTGTGTCAGGAATATTGTCTATAAATCTAGATGGACGGCTTAATACAAATCCGGTTTCTCTATCGTAAATATTGACGGGATAGCTAATATAGAGTTCATCTTTTGCTCTGGTGCAAGCTACATAAAAAAGTCTGCGTTCTTCTTCCATCGATTCTAAATTATCACCGGATTTTGCAGATGGAAATCTTCCTTCTAATGCCCAAATTAGAAACACTGCTTTCCACTCGAGTCCCTTTGCAGAATGAATAGTAGAAAGAGTTAGAAATTCATTTTCATGATCGTCGGGCAAAATATCGCCTAAAGTATCGGTAGGAGGATCAATTGCCATATCGTTTAAAAATGAGTTGAGCGAACGGTATGATTCTGCTATTGTTGTAAAAGTGTCGATATCTTTTTGTCTTTTTGAATAATCATCATATTTGCCTCTTAAAATTGGATGATAATATTCTGATAGTTTTGACGCAATTTCGCCGGGACTGAATTTTGAATTTGTTATAGATTGAAGTTTGTCGAAAAGAATTTCGACTGATTCTCTTCCTCTTTTAATATTTTTTACATGCGAATAGTCATCAATAGAAATTTTGCCCTCAATTAACATCGATACTAATTCCTCTGCTGTCGATGGACCAACGCCATCAAGCAAAAGAAAAATTCTCTGCCATGATATAGCATCAAATGGATTAGATAATATACGCATCATGGCAAGCAAATCTTTGATATGTGCAGATTCG
>JAUQWR010000191.1 GCA_030835065.1 Candidatus Kapaibacterium sp. | reverse complement strand
TGCAAGATCCTGCTCAAAGAAAAGCTGGTATTGAAAAGGCAACTGGCAATACTAAAGTAATAAGTGAATGTCTGGATAGCCTCAAAGCTACAATTAAATCAGAAAAAGGAAAAGAATTATTAGATAAAATCGGGGAAACTCGAACAAAAACAATAGAAACTAGAAAAGTTTTGCTCGACTTAGAGAAAAAAGGAGACATTCAGGGTGCTATAGCAATATTGACAGGTGAATATAGAAATATTCAAACAGAATACATGAAGAATGTGAATAACTTGATTACATTCCAAACTGATTTAATGAAGGAAGCCGGAACTAAAGCTGAAGAAGATTATAATTCTTCGAGCACTATGATTTTGATTCTTTTGGCAATATCAGTTGTATTAGCCCTAATTATATTATTTATTATTACTACAAATCTCAAAAAGCCAATCAATAAAGCATTACTAGCTGCAGAAGGTATTGCCGAAGGTAATATGAATGTAGATATGGACAGCAACTCTAAAGATGAAATTGGTATTTTGCTTCAGGCAATGAAGAAAATGAAGGATAATATAAGTAGATTAGTTGGCGAGTTAAACAGAATTTCCAATGCTGCAGTTGATGGCAAATTGGATACACGTGCCGATGTCAATAGCTTCAAAGGCGAATATAAAAACATTATGCAAGGATTTAATAATACTTTAGATGCTGTGATTGGTCCTCTTAATGTTACTGCCGAATATGTTGATAGAATTTCAAAAGGCGATATACCACCTAGAATTATTGATAATTATAATGGTGATTTCAATGAAATTAAGAATAATCTTAATCAATTGATCGATACAATGAATGGCTTTATCGGCGAAATGATGAATATGTCTAAACAACATGATCTTGGATTTATTAGTATCAATATGAATGAATCCAAATTTGTTGGTCTCTTTAGAGATATGGCAAAAGGCGTTAACGATATGGTTGCAGGACACATTAAAGTTAAGAAAATGGCAATGGCTTGTATTGCTGAATATGGTAAAGGTAATTTTAGTGAAAAACTTGAACGCTTGCCTAATGAAAAAGCATTTATCAATGATACTTTAGATAATCTTCAAGCTAATTTGATAAAAGTTACTGACGAAGTTGCTACACTTATTCAAGCTGCTATTGATGGAAAACTGGATACACGAGGCAATTCTGCTTTTTATACTGGCGATTGGAAAAAACTTATAGAAGGGCTTAATAGACTTATAGATTCAATTGTCGGTCCTCTTAATGTAGCAGCAGAATATGTTGATAGAATTGCTAAAGGCGATATTCCACCAAAGATTACAGACAATTACAATGGTGATTTCAACGAAATTAAAAATAATTTAAACCAATGTATCGATGCTGTAAACTTGATGGTAAGCGACGCTAAGATTCTTGCCAAAGCTGCAGTAGATGGAAGATTGCAGACTCGCGCTGATGCAATCAAACACCATGGTGATTTTAGAGTAATTGTTCAAGGTGTCAATGATACTTTAGATGCAGTGATTGGTCCTTTAAATGTTGCAGCTGAATATGTAGATAATATCTCAAAAGGTAATATACCAGCTAAAATTACTGATAATTATAATGGTGATTTTAATACGATTAAAAATAATTTGAATACTTGTATTGATGCAGTCAATTTGCTTGTAAGCGACGCCAATTTGCTTTCGAAAGCAGCTGTCGATGGCAAACTCGATACAAGAGCAGATGCAAGCAAACATAATGGCGATTTCAGATTAATTGTTCAAGGTGTGAATAATACATTGGATGCTGTTATTGGTCCATTAAATGTAGCTGCCGAATACGTGGATAGAATTTCTAAAGGTGATATTCCTCCAAAAATAACAGACAACTACAATGGCGATTTCAATGAAATTAAAAACAATTTGAATACATGTATTGATGCTGTTGGAATGCTGGTTGCTGATGCAAATATGCTTGCTAATGCTGCAGTCGAAGGTAGATTACAAACTCGCGCTGATGCTTCTCGCCATCAAGGTGACTTCCGCAAGATTGTTGAAGGTGTCAACCTTACTTTAGATTCTGTAATCGAACCAATAAACGAAGCCGGAGATGTACTTGGAGTAATGGCTACAGGCAATCTTGCAGCTCGCATGGTTGGCGAATACAAAGGTGACTTATCTAAGTTAAAAGAAGATATTAACAAATTAGGCGATTCGCTTACTCAATTGCTTACACAAGTTGCAGATGCTGTTCAAACTTCTGCATCATCAGCAATAGAAATTTCATCAACTGCTGAATCATTAGCAGCGGCAACTCAAGAGCAAAGCGCTCAGGCAGATGAAGTAGCCTCAGCAGTCGAAGAAATGTCGCGCACAGTTACTGAAAATGCTATGAGTGCAAATAAGACTGCAGAAATGGCACAAGCCAATGGTCAAATAGCAAAAGAAGGCGGAGTTGTTGTATCACAAACTGTTTCTAAGATGCGTGATATTGCCAGTGTTGTAAAAAATTCTGCAGATAATATCCAAAAATTAGGTGAATCCAGCAAACAAATAGGTGAAATCATTTCTGTTATCGATGATATTGCAGACCAAACCAACTTGCTTGCTCTTAATGCTGCAATCGAAGCTGCTCGTGCTGGCGAGCAAGGTCGTGGTTTTGCAGTTGTTGCCGATGAAGTTCGTAAATTAGCTGAACGTACTACTGAAGCTACTAAGCAAATTGCATCAATGATCAAAGGCATACAAAGCGAAACTGAAGCTGCTGTTGTTGCTATGAATAGAGGTAACGAAGAAGTGAAAAGTGGTATTGAACTTGCTGATAAAGCCGGTGCTTCTTTGCAACAAATCTTGACTAGTACTCAGGAAGTTTTAGATATGATTAATCAAATTGCTGCTGCAAGCGAAGAACAATCTGCAACAAGCGAGCAAATTTCTAAGAATGTAGTATCAATTTCTAAAGTTACTAGCGAATCTGCAGGTAGAGTAGAAGGTGTTGCTCGTACTGCCGAAGAATTGGCTAGACTAACTGAACAATTGCAAATACTCATGTCAAAATTTAGCGTTGACGACGGCTCGCATCTAAATCCTTCTAGAGCTGTTTCTGGCAGATCTAACAGACATTTGCCAGCCAGCGCTTTCTAATTAATTAGAATTATATTGTTAAAACCGCCGAATTTACTAATATTTCGGCGGTTTTTTTATTATATCCTTGTAATTTCACTTGTCTTCGTACGTCATTATTCTTTTTTAATAATTAATTTGAAATGGTTATCTTATGGCATTTACATTCTTTTTCAGAGACAGACACACTTTAGAACAATTAACAAATCAATTAGTACCATTTACTCAAGGCTTCAACAAAATCAAAGTTTGGGATGCCGGTTGTGCTATGGGACCAGAACCCTATACTTTTGCTATCATTTTGTGCAAAGCTATGGGAGCCGATAATTTTCGTAAAGTTCAAATTACTGCGTCAGATATAGACGAATCTAGCAATTTTAAAGAAATTGTTTCTGATGGTGTATATCCAAAATCTGAACTTTCGAGAATGCCAGAAAATATTTTGGAAGATTACTTTACCAAAATTGGTGATAATGATAATTATAAAATCAATGACATTATTCGCAATAGTGTAAAATTTTATCAACATGATCTGCTAAGCCTAAATCCAATTGATACTGATTTTCAAGCAATTATTTGCAAAAATGTTCTTCTTCATTTTCAACCAGCCGAAAGAATTGAAGTATTCAAAATGTTTCATAAAGTTTTAGTTCCAGGTGGATTACTAACAACAGAGCAAACGC
>JAUQWR010000019.1 GCA_030835065.1 Candidatus Kapaibacterium sp. | reverse complement strand
TGATATTGCTATTGTCTATCCTGATTGGT
Organism: Candidatus Kapaibacterium sp.; assembly: GCA_030835065.1. GTDB lineage: Bacteria > Bacteroidota > Ignavibacteria > Kapaibacteriales > UBA2268 > JAUQWR01. The sequence continues at coordinate 1,336 of JAUQWR010000019.1, read as the reverse complement.
ATTTGGGCAATACAGCCTTGCCCGCAAATTGGATAAAAATATCAGAATGGAAAATATTCAATAATTTTGTGTGTGGTGAGTCAAGAATTGGATTTTATGCTCCAGATTCGAGTTCAGCAAACAATTTATTGAAAAATTTAAAGTCTTATGAATCTGAATTGTCTTCAAATATTGTAAAATATTATTTTTATAAATAAAATTTGCGAGGGAAAAATGCACTCAGGAAATTTTGTATTGATACTGCACACTCATCTACCATGGGTATTAAACCACGGCACATGGCCCCATGGCGAAGATTGGCTTACTGAAGCAGTTGCGGAGTGCTATATTCCTTTACTCAATGTTTTTAATAGTTTATTGAATGAAGGCATAACACCCAAAGTAACTTTAGATATATCACCGGTTTTATGCGAACAGATGGAGCATCCTGATTTTGCAGAGAAATTTGTAAAGTATTGCAACGATAAAATTAAATCAGCTAAAGAAGATGAAATTAATTTCAAAAAATGGGGCTGGAATCCACATCATGTCTATCTAGCTGGTTGGTGGGCTCATTGGTATGAATCAAGAAAAAATGATTTTGTTGAAAAATACAATTCTTCGATTATTAAATCTTTAAAAAAACTGCAAGATGATGGTGCTATTGAAATTATGACTTGCGGTGCTACTCATGGTTATAGTCCTCTTTTGGGTTTTGATAAATCTATTAATTTGCAATATAAATTAGCTGTCGAAAATTACAGAAAGCACTTTGGCAGAGATCCTAAAGGAACATGGCTTCCTGAATGTGCTTATCGCCCTTCTTATGAATGGAGATCCTATATTCCTGTCTATCCTTTCAACAAAAAACATCTTAGACCAGGAATTGAACAATTTCTCTATCGCAACGGGTTAAAATATTTCGTTGTCGATGAAGAATTAATTCAAAAATCTAAACCAATTGGTAGTTTTAACCAAGAAAAGACATTCTTTACATCGGTCAATTCACCAGAATTCATTCCTACTCCATGGAATTTTGACAAAACTCCTTTAAGGTTATATGAAGTAAGCTCGAGCGATAAAGTTGAATATGGCACTGCTGCTGCTTTTGTAAGGCACAGAGAAATTGCTATGCAGGTTTGGAGTGGCGAAGTTGGCTACCCTGGCGAGCCTGACTACCTTGATTTCCATAAAAAACATTTGGGTTCTATGCTTAGATATTGGCGGGTTACAGATAATAAAGCAGATATGATGTATAAAGCATTATATAATCCTGATTGGATATGGAAAAAAATTGATCATCAAGCTAATCATTTTATTCATCATATTGAAAATACTTCAAATTATTATAAAAATA
>JAUQWR010000190.1 GCA_030835065.1 Candidatus Kapaibacterium sp. | reverse complement strand
GACGCTCCTGTACCAGGTGTCCATGTAAATTCAATGGAATTATTATTGTAATTTCCCCACACCATATTATAAGCTTGGCTTGTCGGTGGGCTTGGCATACGCGTTGAAATATCTGATACACCAAATAATATATTCTTAAACATTTGATAACTCTCCAGATACTAACCAATAATTCTTGCTATTGATATTGACTAATCCAAACATTCGGGCTTTACCAGTCGATATATCTACACTTTGGCTTACATATACTTCACTGTTTGGCATTGTTACTGTAATAGCTCCTGCACTTGTATTTTTGACAATGAAAGTATATTCTTTCAATGCTGTTACATTCGATAATGAAAAGTTTGAATTGGCATTAATACTGATTATGAATATATTAGCTAGGCTACAATCAATAACAAGAGATGTCAAGCTTGTATTCACAGTAAGACTATTGCTTGATACACTTACCATTACCGGATTTAAATTAGTATCAAATCCTATTGCTTTATTAGCTTCTGCAGTGACTTTCAACTCTTGAAAATCACCACTTGAATTTTCTTTAATTATTGTTACTTGATTAGTTGCCATAGTCTTTTACCATAATAATAATGGGAATCTCTTCCAAGTATTGGTTGCTACACAAATATATATGTAATCATTATCATAAGCTATTTGTCCGGCTACTCCTGAACTTGAATTTGTTGCTGGAGTTGTTACCCAACCTAGCTTCGCATTCCACACATTCTTATCACCTGATGTAACGTGGATTACAGTGTCTGCGATATGCGTCTGAATATTAGAATTTTTAGGTTCATAATTCGCATTATGATCATGGATTATTGGAGCTTTGGTATCTGCATAAGTTTTTACCGCTTTTTGGCTTGGTATCTTAGTGTCTGAATTTGCTGTTAATGTTCCATCAATATCAAGATTTGAAGCTAATAATTGCAAAGCATTAACTAAATTTCCTAAGCCAACATCAGCACTTGTTAATGTTACATCTCCAATTTTACCGGCTACAGAAGTAACGCTATCAGTATTATCGACCTTCTCCCATGTAGTACCATTGGATATAATCCAATCGCCAATTTTCCAATCTGTAATACCATTAATATTTGTTGCACCGGCTACTGAAACAACAAAATAAAATCCTTTATTTGAACCTGAAGCTGTAGCCATTGTTGGAGTATTTGTATTAGCATTCCAAGAGCCTTGATAAGACACTGCACCAGCTATACTACCGGGTAATTGTGCCGTTGGAACTTTCCCGTCAGATCCAAGAGTAGCAATCCCATTTGCGATACCCTTTTCTGTTGATGCTATTTTAGCATCTAAAGTTGCTTGCAAAGAAGCTATATCAGATATTGCCAAAGCTCGAAATTCAGGAAGATTCGAACCATTGATTACTAATGCTTTTCCAGCAGCTATACTAGTCAATACCCTCTGTACAAAGTCGGAACTTGCGTTCTCTTGAATTAATACTATATCATTTGCACTCATATTACCATCCTTTAGTTAACATTGTTCTAGCCCACCTATTTGGGCCAACACAGATATATAAATAATCATCATCGAAACTCATTTCTCCAGGTGTACCTGAAGAATCGCGTCCAGCTGGGACATCTACCCAAGAATGTGTTAATTGATTGAATACTATATCGCCTTGAATTTCGACTTCGATAATATCTTCAATCAATTCCAATTCTATTATTTCACTCATGTAATCACCTCTGTAACATCAGGTTCTACCAAGATTTTACCTTGTTGAATTGTTATTGGCTTATTCAAAGAATCTACAAATTGAAAATCATATTCATATACTCTTGGAGTTAAGTTTTTTGTATCCTCATGAAATAATTCAATTGCTACTTCAGTCCCAATACAAGCCACTTTTTTCTTAAGAGAGGCGACATCATAACTATCATTAATGTTTTTTTTCATTGTGAAAAACAAATAACCACCTGTCATAACGATATATTCGCCATTGCGTTTAATTCTCACACGGAATCGCCTATAGTCGCCTCTTTTAATGGGATTCATAATTACTTCCTATAAATATATATAACGGTGTCTAGCCTTTGAACCTCGTATCTTCTAAAATTTGGAGTTTCCAAACGCCAAATCGTGTATCCGTTTTTATTGAACATCTTTTCTTTTTCAAATGAAATTGAATCAGAAGATATTTCTTTCCAATAAACTGGATTTGATTTGATGACAATACTATCAACTGGAGTAAGACTTTTAGCTTTATCTTGCTTCCATGTTATTTCGACATTATCTTTTAAAAGCCCGTAGCCTGCATTTAGTAATTGACAGGATGAAATTATTGGCAGAAGCAATAAAATCAGTATGAGCATCTTTTTTGAATTGTTTTTCTTCTTTAATTCATCGTATAGCTTTTGTTCAAATTCATCTTTT
>JAUQWR010000189.1 GCA_030835065.1 Candidatus Kapaibacterium sp. | reverse complement strand
GCAAGGAAAATCTTTACATTCAAAACAAAAATCATGTGATTTGGATTTTGCACATTCTAGTGTAGCACATTCTTCTGGATGATACTTACATCTTTGTTCTGCAAGGCAACCCATGCAAGCTACGTCTTCAACATTCAATTTAAAGATTTCTGCGAAATATTGTCTTTTGTCATCAGTTAAATTTAAATGATAAACATCACAATTGTAACAATCAATTCCGCAAGGAGCCATCATTTCTTTAGGATTCATACTTTCACCTATTTCCTATCGACTACTGTAGCACTTGCCTGGCAAGTAGGAGTAATAACAACGCTTTGAATATCAACATGAGCAGGACGGCTAGCAACAAACAAAGCAACATCAGCAATATCTTTTCCAGATAATGGCTTCAATCCCTTATAAACATTTGCAGCACGCTCTTGGTCGCCTCTAAATCTGACAATCGAAAATTCAGTTTCGACCATGCCCGGATCTATGCTAGATACTCTGACGTTTGTACCATTCAAGTCAATCATCATACCTTTAGAAATTGCTCTTTCAGCATGCTTTGTTCCGCAATATACATTTCCACCGGGATAAAGTTCATGACCGGCGATAGAGCCGATATTAATTACAAATCCTGAATTTCTTTTTACCATCAATGGTAATACAACTCTCGAAACGTAAAGAAGTCCTTTGATATTTGTATCAATCATTTCGTTCCAGTTGTCTAAAACTCCATCTTGAATTTTTTCGATGCCACGAGCAAGTCCTGCATTATTAATCAAAACATCAATATTTTTCCATTCTTCAGGAAGATTATTAATCGTCTTTTCAACTTCTTCATAATTGCGAACATCGCATTCAAACCCAATCACTTCGGTTTTAAATTTTTCTTTTAATTCACCAACAATTTCTTCAATTTTGTTTCTTCTACGAGCTAAAATAATTAACTTAGCTCCTGCTTCAGCAAAAGTTTCAGCACATGCCAGCCCGATACCCGACGATGCGCCGGTAATCAATACAATCTTACCTCTCATGTTCTACCTCTTTATAAGAATATATATAGATAATACAAAATGCCACAAATAATAAAATAGCTGATATGTAAAAATTCCATACCATTTCAATCTTAGGAGACAAATAACTACTCAATAAAAAGCTCATTAGCGAACCAAACAAAGTGGAAGATGAGGCTAATCCCATTATACCACCTTTATTACCATCATCTAAATTTTTATTTATTAATGTATATAAAGTTGGGATTACACCCGAATAAAACACACCTAATATGCCTCTTACCGGAAACAACCACAAGTAATGATGAACAACTGCATGAGCAATCATGCCGATTGCACTCGCTAATATAGTTAATTTCAAAACATCACGATAGTCTTTTCTGTCTGTTCTTTTTCCCCACCAAGGAGCAAAAATTATACTGAATATTCCAATAATAGCAACCAAAAATCCAGTAAGCGAAGATAAATACTCTTTGGGAGCACCCAGTTCAGCCACATAGTATGGAAAAATTGGATATGTAAAAAGCACTCCTGCCTGGCATAATATAATAAGATTCATAGCCATGATGAGCTTTGGTTTTTTGGATACAAATTTCAAATTATCAAAAACGCTTGGAGCATCAGGATTTTTTCCAGTCTTATTCATTTCCTTTACTTTAGTCATGATCAACAAACCGCTAATCACGCATAAAGTAGCAACAATAAAAAATACAGGGCGAGTACCAAATACATCGGCAAAAATCCCACCAAAAAATGGTCCTACAATAATACCGGCAGAAGATGCACCTTGGAGCAAACCAATGGCATACCCGGATTTTTCTGATGGTGTATTTTTACTGGTAAATGCAAGTGCAGCAGCAATAAATCCGCTTACAGCTCCTTGCAATACTCTAAATGCAAATAATTGATATACATTTGTTGCAAATCCCATCAAAAATACTGCTATTCCCAAGCCAAATATAGCTCTTACTACCATTGGTTTTTGACCGTACTTATCGCCTAATGCACCCCAAATTGGAACTCCAATTATTGAAAGCATATAAGGACCGGCAAAAATCATCGAACTCCAAAATTTTGCTTCTGAGGGATTTTTGATGCCAAGCTCGATTATATACAATGGAAGAAATGGTACAAATGCATTCATGCCAACCATAGCAATAAACTGAGCAATTATCATCAAAACCAAATTGCGCTGCCAGGCTTCGCTTTCACTTTTGCTCTTGAGCAATGTCATTACTTTATCGAGACTTTTCATTTTCCTCTTTTTCATTTATAGACAAAATTATGAAAAAGATTTATTCATTATTCTCATTACTCGATAAAAAGCAAAATTTTATGTTTGAATCGTTAAATTATTAATGTGAGTTCTTATGTAATTTCTTTATTATTAGAAGATCTTGAAACATTCTAAGAGAATCTTTTATCGGATTGACAGTCGTGCGCTCATCGTTATACCATTCAACCGGGATTTCTGCTATTTTATAACCCATTTTTTTGGCGAGATATAATATTTCGACATCAAATCCAAAACCGGGTATCTTGGCGATAGAGAAAACATCATTTGCAGCTTTTTCAGAAAAACCTTTAAAACCACACTGAGTGTCTTTTATTCCACTAACAACTAATGCTCTTACAATTTTATTAAAAGTTTTTCCCATAAACTCGCGATAAAATGGTTGATGTTTTTTTACTAATGAAGTATCAACTGCACGCGAACCAATAGCAACATCATATCCATTAGTAAGATATTTCAATATTTTATCCGATTCATAAATTGGCGTGGATAGATCTGCATCAGAAAAAAGTTTAAAATCGCCTTTAGAATTCATCATACCATATTGTACAGCTGCACCTTTTCCCTTATTGCCTCCATAGCTTATAACATTTACTACTGGAGCAAATCCCTTAGCTACTTCTATTGTATTATCTTTGGAGCCATCATCGACAACAACTATTTCATATGGAAAATGCTTAGAGTCTAAATAAGCAATAGCCAGCTTAAGCGTATTTCCAATACGTTTTTCTTCATTGTATGCCGGTATTATTAATGATAAATATGGCTTCATCCCAAAAATCAAATATTTGCATAATTCTATATACATAAGTTAAAAAAAACTATCGATTGATAAAAGAAAAAAACGTTTTAAACTATCTTATTAATGGTTAATTTTATAAAAAATGACAAACTAATT
>JAUQWR010000188.1 GCA_030835065.1 Candidatus Kapaibacterium sp. | reverse complement strand
TAATGACGAAATGAAATATCTATACGAACCTTTTTATAGATTCTCAAATGTTGGTACTATCCAGGGTACAGGTTTGGGCTTAGCCATTGTAAAAGACTCGGTTGACTTATTGCATGGCAAGATAACAGTCGATTCTACATTAAATCAAGGCACAAGAGTATTCATCAGTCTAAAAAAGTAAGGAGCTTATTATTGAATAACAAGCTCCCTTAATAATATTATCTCAAATTTATTTGTATTTAACTGAGCAACCATATGGCTGAGTAACTTTTGTGGCTGGCATTTTACCATTTAGCAAAGCATCTAAAGCACCTTTCACATAATTTTCTGCTTTAGAAATATCTTCTTTATCTGTAGATTTTATACTATCGATAGCTCCCATATATACCAAAACACCGTCTTTATTGATAATATACATATGAGGAGTAACTTTTGCTTCGTATAATTTGCCTACTTTTCCGTCTTCATCAATCAAGTATGCAGACATTTTTGAACCAGTTTCTTTAATTCTTTTTTTGATTTCATCTTTAGTAAAATTACCTTGTTTTTCTGGTGCTGAGGAACATATTGCTAGCCAAATTATTCCTTTTTTTGCATACTCATCCTGAATTTTCTGCATATTTTTTGAATCATAATGCTTTTTGACAAATGGACAATCAAAATTTATCCATTCCAAAACAACTATTTTGCCTTTATAATCACTCAATTTATGAGTCTTTCCATTTACGTCTGTCAAAGTAAAATCAGGTGCTTTTTTATCAATTTCTACTTTATCAGAAGCAAATGATTGAAAAACACTAATCAAACCGAAAATCAAAGCTGCAAATATGAATTTCTTCATAATTTCTCCTAAAATGTTTTAAATATTGTATTTATTTCAATAGCTTTATACTTTTTAAATGCATCTAAATACTCATCGGCTACAATTATACCTTGAATATTAAAAAAATTATCCTTAAAATTCTTATTTAAAGGTATTTCAATTACTATTGCTCCGTCTTCATCAGTAAAATTTTGTTTTGCACTATTATCATATACTAATTCAGTATAAGGATAAAATTCAATTTTTCGTATTTTCTCAGAATATCCGGGTGGTTTTGTCAATCTTATTTCAATTTTGTCGCTATATTTTGTTGCGCCAATCCCCCATTCTTCAAGCCTTTGAGGTATATTATCAAAATAAGCAGCAAATTTTTTATTTAATTTGGGTTTCTTATCAGATACTTTTAGTTTCAAAATCATATCTTTATCGCCAGGAAAACATGCTGTTTTGCAAACCAACCATTCTACCCTAAACTCAATTTTTAGATCAGAAATAGGGAAATTATCTGCAACAGCAAGTTTATAAAGCTGTACGTGAGGTTCGCTATATATAAAATCAGTAATTTCTCCATCAATATTCTTTTCAGGAATCTCCCATTTGTGCTCTACAATTTTAATACCTTCGGGTAGATTCCAATCAATAACAGTAGGTAAACCAGAATCTCCAGGATTTCTCCAATAGGTATGATAGCCCTTTTTGGGGCTTATAATCACAGCAACCCAGATTGAATCACCCGGTGCAACAATATCTTTTTCAGTTTTAACACTAATATCTACATGCTTATTACCTTCGGATGCAGTTAATAATCCATATCCAAAAAACAACATTACTAGAGCAAATAACTTATTCATATCAATCCTTGTATTTTTTTCTTTTAGACGAAATAATTCGAGAATAAGTTAATTATTAATATTAATTGCATCAAGTCCATTTTCATCAATCACTGCTTTTAGCCTTAAATCATTATAAAAACAAGCATTAGATTCGTCGCAATAATAATAGTAAATATCAATTTCTAATTTAGTGCCTGCTACTAATTTATCAGATACTAAAATATAATTTGCTTTAAAATCATTACTCGAAAAAATTTGTTCTTTATAGTGAGGATAAATAATTTTACAAGAAATTGAATATGGGGCATCTGGATTAATTTTTTCTTTTTCATTCAGCTTAATATTAAGTTCTAATCCATTAGATTTGAGAGCTACTTTGCCAAAATCTATTTCCTTTAGAGGAATAGTATTAGATAATCGGATTTTATTAATATTTTTAATTTCTAGACTACTTATTGAATTGTCTTTGGGATTGTATTTTTTGATCAAATCATTATTTGTATCGCAAATATATAAAATGCCATTAAGCCAAACTAATCCATTTGGTTCGTTTAGTTGAGCATCATTTTTATTTCCGTCTTTATTACCTTTAGTTCCACTACCAATAAAAGTCGATAATTTTTTTGTATCAGGATCTAAGATTTTAATTTTATGATTATAAGTATCAGCGATATAAATTTTTCCATTGTTAAAAGTCAATCCAATAGCATGTTGCAATCGAGAAGCAGGATAATATCCATCTTTATCCCCAAATTCAAACAGACCTTCGCCAACAAGACTAGATACTTTGCCATTATCACGATTTATATGTCTGATACCGCTTACTTCGCTATCAGCAATATAGAGAGAGTTATAAGCATAAGCAATACCACTAGGCTGAGCAAATGAAGAATTTTTCAAATTGCCATCAATTATATTTTCATATCCATTACCGGCATAAACACCAGTTTTTTTAGATTCAATAGTAAAATACCAAATTTGATGATTTCCTGCCATAGCAATAAATAAAGTATCCTCGACAAGTGCTAGATCCCAAGGGCTATTCAATGGATTTCTCAAAGCATCACCACCAATAGCACCCCAATTAGCCTGAACACCAAGACCTGCGATTCGCTCAACATTTCGCTTATTAATATCGATTTTTCTAATCAAATGATTTTCAGTATCAGCAATGTATAGAATATTATTAACTTCATCTAAAGCCATCCCATGAGGATGATTGAATTGGCATTCTTCGAAATTTCCATCTTTATTACCTTCAGTACCAGAACCAATTACTTCAATTATATTACCAGATTCATCTATTGAAATGATCCTATTATTATTGGAATCACTTATATATAGAATATTTCGTTTATTGTCGGCAATAATCTTAGATGGGAAAGATAAAACTCTACTTTTAACTTTATTTTTTTCTAAATTAAGAGGAATTTTTCTTCTATCAATTTCTCCAATTTTATCAAATTCCTTAATCATACCAGCAATCAGGTCGCGGGTTCTATCATATACACCTTCTCCTGATTGAGCGAGTACAATTTGTCCTCTCGGATTAATCAATACAAAAGTGGGCCAAGCCCTAGCTGCATATTCAGACCATATTTCAAAATTATTATCATTAACAACAGGATGTTCGATTTCATATTTTCTTATTGCAGCACTAATATTTTCTGCATCTTTCTCGTTATTAAATTTTGCAGAATGAACACCTATTACCAGCAATTCATCTGGGAATTCAGCTTCTAATCTTTTAAGATCAGGAATAATATGAATACAATTGATACAGCAATAAGTCCAAAAATCAATTAAAACAATTTTTCCTTTTAGCTCTTTAATTGTCAGAGGCTTATCTATATTAAGCCATTCCATATTTTTAGGAAATTCCGGAGCATGAATATTAGAAATATATTTCATATTAATCTTATTTTCCTTCGCATCATTTTGAGCATTGCATGATATAGCAAACAAGCTCAAAATGAAAATGAGCTTATTGAACATAATAACACCAAATATTATTTTAGGTACAACTAATAAACGAGATTAGAGACTCAATAGTGTTGAAGGAAAAAAAAGGGGGCTAATCTTAAGCGGCAAATTCCCCTTGTTGCGCAGCCTTAACTGTCTTGCAATCTGATTAGCCCTGTATATAAATTTACATCATATTCGACAAAATTCTTATTCTAAGTTCGGGATTTAACTTCAAAAACTCTGCCAAAAGTGCATCAGTCGAAATATCTTCTGATAATTTTAGATCATTTTTCAATTTGGATATTGTATCGATAAAGAAATTATCTGCTTCTTTACCATAAAAATATTCATTAATTTCAGATTTGAAATTATCAGGCACAATTGAACAGAACCAATGTTGAGAATAGCAATCATGCTTTAAAACATTAAGATCTTGTCTTATATTAAAATTAGAAGAATACACTGTTCCAGAAATTGGAGATTTAACAACGATTTCATGTATATCCTTTTTAATAACAAATAAAGATTGACCTTTACTTACTTTCATTCCTGGATTTGGAAAATCGATTGTATCAATAACATCAACAAGTTTATTGAACAAGTCATTAATACCAATTCTAACATATCCTTTTTGTTCTGGTCTTATCCAGAGCATATTTTTCGAATAAAACAAACCTAAAGGAATACTAAAAGGAGCAAGTACTGGCGATACTTCTTTTTCTTCTACAAATAATTCTTTGTCTAGTTTTTCTTTGATTGATTCACGTCTTTTAGATAAAGAAGTACGAACAAAATCATTCAATCTCGAATCGATATGAGGTTTTTGAATAAAATCAATAGCACCTTCGCGAATCAAGTCGTAAGGAGTTGCATTAGCAACTCCTTCGACAAGAATAATTACGTCAGTATCAGGTCTTTCAGTATTAAGAACTTTAGTTAATTCTTGAGCAGTCATATCTTTAGTTTGTTCGGAGCTGATAATAAAATCATAGTGATGAATTTTAGCCAAATTAACTGCTTCGACACCAGAATTGACAGTATCTACAGAATATCCATCTAATACGAGCATACTTCTCAATTTATCTAATATTTTTTCATCTTTATCAACAACTAAAATTCTTGATAAAGGATTTTCTAGTTCCACTCTTTTCAAAGAATTAGATACTTTCGAAAGATCAATTTTTTCACTTTCTTTTAGAATAGCAGTTCTTTCGGATTCAAGTTTTTGTTTGTCATATTTTTTGACAGCAGTCCGCAGCAAAAGTTCGACAACAACAACAATAACAATTACAGCCAATAAGTATATCATAATTACCTCCTACTTTCCGGATTTAGACATTTTGCCGGGTTTAAACTTCGGATATGATTTGTCATCATGGCAATCAGCACAAACCGGCGGTTTCGAGAAATTATTATTTTTATGGCAATTGTCGCAATCTAAATCTTTATGATTATCGTCAAGTTTCAATCCAGTTTTTGAGTGGTCAAACTTACCGTTTGTAAAGTTGCTGTGGCAATTCACACAGTTTCTATTTGGCTTATCCATCGGATTATTCTTTTTATGGCATTTGTCGCAAGCAACTTTTGAGTGGTTTCTCGACAAATCAAATCCTGTGGCTGCCAAGTGATTAAATCTTTCTTTCTCTGCTCCTGAATGGCATTTCACACATGAGTTGCCCTTGTGGCAAGAATTACAATTTTGATGGATTTGATCAAAATTCTGTCCCTTATGTTGATTTTTCTTTGGTGCAGTAAGTTTAGAGTTATTAACATCATGACATTTAGTACAGTTATCGTTTTTATGGCAATTTTGACATTTCAATCCGAATATTTTTACGTGTTCGTCATGATAGAATGTAACAACTTTACCTTCTTTAGCATTAGTTTCATACACAACTTTTGGCTGAGCAGCATATTCAGGATGGCTCTTGCCTTTGTAAGAAGCTAACTTATAATTAAATGCATTATCATCTTCAGATTTTTTAGGTTCATGACAATATTTACAATCATTTGCATGGCTCCATTGGCGGTGGCATGTAAAGCATTGTCTGTGCATAGCACCTTTTAGATCTGGACGAGTAACGTCTTCTCTTTTTCTAGTTTCAGAGTGGCAAGCAGAGCATCTTTGAATAGGACCTGCTAAATTATAATGATGGCATTTACCACAACCACCAGACATTTCAGACATTTCAGCATGCAATTTGTGCGAAAATGCTACTTTTCCATATTGCTTTCCACTTTGATTTAAAGCAACAGCATCTGGACCTTCTTCAGGTTTGTGCTCTATAGTAACCATTTGGCTACGAGGACAGTTATTCAAACATGGATTTTGCTTAGTTGGAAAATCACATGAATGGCAACGTTTGCAATCCACAGGAAGTTGAGCATGTCCATCGCCTGCTTTTATATTTTCTGATTTTAGTTCTGTTTTTTGGGCTGGTTTGGTTTGTTGCGCTTTTTTAGGATTTTGAGCAAATCCAATAACCATTGCACCGGTAACAATAAGAACTAATATTAAAATTTTATATTTCATCTTTTAGTCTCCTATTTTAATGATGTGCTTTTGCAGAATGATTTTTATCTGCAGGCAAACTGATTATTGGGAATATCATTACAAAAGCTCTGTATATCAATACCAAAATCGCAATAAAACCAACAGTTACAGCTATTTCTCCAAAAGCCGGATAGTATGGTGCTTCGCTATATGGTGGCTTGTATGCTATAATAAAATTATTAAATCTATTTATAAACACACCAAAAACAACCAATGCTGATGCTGTAAATAATAATCCAGGAGACTTCAGTACGTGCTTGGATACAAACATTCTTAATGGTATTATAATACCGAATAATACTTCAATCACAAACATCACACTTTGCACGTTGAATTCTGTTAAGTAAACAAATGTTTCCCTAATTACCATATCACCAATTTTGAATGCAAGATAGAAAAACAATAAAGGAGAAATCAATGTTCCTAATCTAGACAAAACTGGCATTTCTGGTTCTAATTTAAATGAACGAGATGCTATCATCGATTCAAAAATTACCATTGGAAATCCTACAGCAATAGCTGAAAGGAAAAATAACAATGGAAGAATTGGGGTTTGCCATAATGGATGCATTTTTTGTCCGGAAATAATCATCAATGTACCCAAAGATGATTGGTGAAGGGTGGACAAAACAACACCGGCAATAAAGAAAATAAACATGATTTTAGACAATGATTTGTCCAAAAATCTTAATAATTTATCAATTACATTATTCAATCCAGCCAAGAATCCCGGAAGATTTACTTTACCAATAAATCTTTCAGTTACAATTGGAATAAATTCAATATAAAGCACGTTAAGATAAATCATAACACAAATACCAACTTCGAACAAAGCCGAATTGGGATTCCACATAACAAGTGGATGCCAAATATAATAGAAGCGACCAATATCGATAGCTACGCCAAGAGCCACAAAAGTATATCCAAGCATGGCAGTAAGCAAAGCAGGACGCACAACAACGTGATAATATTCACGATTCATAACATGCGAAAGAGCGGCAGTAGTAAAACCACCCGCAGCAAGTGCAACACCGGTAGCTACGTCGATTGCAATCCAAATTCCCCAAGGATATTGATTATTCAAATTAGTAACCGAACCAATACCGAAAATCAATCTCATACCAAGGAAAAATAATCCTACAAGAGCAATCAAAGTAATAACAATCACACCGGGAGTAAAATATTTATATTTAATTGGAGTTGGGACTAAAC
>JAUQWR010000187.1 GCA_030835065.1 Candidatus Kapaibacterium sp. | reverse complement strand
TTCAACATCATTGAAGGTAAAATATTATCAAATGAGTATTTCATATCATTTGAATAAGGAAAATCCTGATTTCCTTTAAGATCTGCTTTTTGATAATTAACATTTGCAGTAAAGTTATAATCATCACCTTTTAGTTTATATCCAATTCCCGCTCTTTGAGTCAAATAATCATTGTCATATTTATTTGATAATAAAGTATCGAGCATATCATAAACATTCAAAGCGTAATCATAATCATAAGTTCTCTTGTCAGACATATTAGTATTGAACGAAGCAGAATAATTAATCAAAAGCTGACTTCTATCGCTCAATGGTTCAGTATATGAAACATTTCCAGACATACCCCAGCCATTTACTGGCGAGTTTGACTTCTGATTACTGCTATCGTTAGGAATCTGCTGCGAAGTATAGTACTTTTGAAAACTATTAATATAGTTGCTTCCACTTTTATCATTTGCAGAATTAGTCAATTCGAACGATAAAGTTCTACCTGGTGTATTAAACTTATGTCTAAAATTTAATTCGTTTTGGAAAGTAAAAGCATTATAATCCGAACTATTTCTACTATCGCTGGTATTGAGCAAAGTAGAATCAAGTTGATTAATACCAAACAATTTATAAGAATTGTCATAAACCTGAGCGGTAAAAGCCGGACGTATGCTAATAGCATTCGAAGAGTCAATATCCCACTTAAACTGCATATTGAATCTATGATTTGTATTATCTGAGCTGCTCAGACTCGACTGATTATATCTTTGCCCTGATAAATTTTCAAGTATATAATCTCTAATCACAGATTGATTATTATCATTATTTGTGATATTAAAGAAATAAGAGGCATTTACTTCAATATCATCTGTCCACAAATCGGAATAATTCAATCCGATAGCATTAGTAGTGCTCAGTCCATTCATTTGTCCAATAAAATAATTAGCCATCGGGCCGCCTCCGCCTTCCATATTTCTCATATCCTGAGGGCGAGGACCAAAACCGGCACTCATCATTCTTCCAGCAATTCGTGCAAATTGAGCTCCGCCAGGACCCCGACCGCCACCAAAAGAACCAATGATATCTTGTATATTGAAATTTTGTTGGTTTACATTATTTGACATACCTATAATTGAGATTCTTCTACCATCGCCGAAATAATTATAAGTACCGCTGGCATTATACTTACCTTTTTCTCCATATCCTACAGACAATCTACCAAATTGGCCTTGTCTTTTAGACTGTTTTGTAATAATATTTAAAGTTTTCGATGAATTTCCATCGTCAAAACCAGTAAATTCAGCTTGATCGCTCATTTTATCATATATCTGGATTTTATCGACCACTTCG
>JAUQWR010000186.1 GCA_030835065.1 Candidatus Kapaibacterium sp. | reverse complement strand
CTTTCAGACTTAAAGGAAACCCTGTCGATAAAGTAAATATGGACTGCTACGGTACTAAACTTACTGTCTTTGCCGGCAATCAAAAGTTTTTAAGAACTCTTAATGGCAGTGCCGCTGGTACTCGTGGTGCTCAAAACTCTAACGAACTTCATTTCGGTGTTGGTTTCAATAATATTGATTCTATACGCATCGAATATATAAATAGCGCTTCATT
The DNA here is from genome assembly GCA_030835065.1 of Candidatus Kapaibacterium sp. Taxonomy (GTDB): domain Bacteria; phylum Bacteroidota; class Ignavibacteria; order Kapaibacteriales; family UBA2268; genus JAUQWR01. Next base: position 2,352 of record JAUQWR010000186.1, on the reverse strand, counting down.
CACTTGGACTAACATACAAACAAACTGCAGGTATTTGATTGAATATGGCAAAGCTCCTTCTATTACTGAAGTTTCTACTCCGGCTCTAAAATCGCCTGCTAATATGTTCAACGGCGAAATGAATGAAATAAAGTTGGAATGGTATCCTATCGGGAATATTGATTCATTCACTGTCGAACTTGCTGATAACCCTGACTTTTCTAATTCTAACGGCAAAAAATGTTTCAGCCTTAGCAGCAATACTAATAGCTTAATTATTGATAAACAAACCATAAATTTGACAAGATTCATTTGGCGGGTTAAAGCTCATAAATCTGATAAAAGCTCGGCATGGTCTTCGGTTTGGGAATTTTCTAATTTATCTGTCCTTCCGGAAAAACCACAATTAATTTTGCCAAAAAATAACGAACCAAAGTCTGGAATTACTCCAAAATTTATTTGGAAACAATCAAGATATACACAGAATTCAAGGCAATATAAAATTCTATATAAACTAGAAATTTCCGAAGATATCAATTTTAATTCAATAATCTCAACTAAAACTAATATTATTGATACAATATACCAAATTTCAGAACAAAATATATTACAAGCCTCAAAAACTTATTTCTGGCGTGTTTCTACTCTGGATAATAGCGGAAAATCTGTAATCTCAGATACATTTACTTTCAAAGTATTGCCTCTTCCCGAAAAAACAATTTTGAAGAATCCGGCTAATAACGAAACTGATGTTGTTATTAAACCCACATTTTCTTGGTTTAAGCCTTTAAATTTTGCTTCTTTCGTATTTCAAATATCAAAAACCGATAATTTTGATAATCCAGACTATGAAAAATCAGCAATTGCCGATTCTAACTTAAAACTGCTGAGTTTCAAACTTGATTGGAACACAAAATATTATTGGAGAGTTGCTGGTGTTAATGAAAGTGGCAGAGGTGAATGGTCTGAAGTATTTAATTTTACTACTATCCAAAATTCTTCTGTTATTGACGATAGCCAAAATAAATTTTTCGAACTTTATCCAAATCCTGCCAATTCCGAATTGAATATTAAACTTAATAATTTGAATTTAAATTTAAAATCAATTATTATTTGCGATTTAAATGGTAAAGATATTTATTCTGTAGATATTAATCAAGATATTGAATTGATTAAGTTAGATATTTCTTCAATTCCAGCAGGTACTTTTATCCTAAAGCTTAAAACTAATGATGCTTACATTACAAAGAAATTTGTAGTAATTAAATAAATAAATTGGGGTGGGTTTCAAACTCCCACCCCAAAATCTATATTTGTTTAGCATTATTTTTCAATTTCCTCGCACTTTTAATAGCTTTATATATTTGCAAAAAATTATAATTGAAAATAATCAAAACTAATCCTATCCAAGTAGAAATCAATATTTTTTCGCCTAAAACAATGCTAATTATAAAAAGTGAAAGAAAAGGAGAAAGCAAAATAATATTTGCAGGAATTGTAGAATTATTACTATATCTAAGAGCAAGATGCCACAAAATAAATGTAATTCCCATCTCGAAAAGTCCAATATAAGCCCCACTAGATAATAATTCATATCCAATTTCAGAAAAATTACCGAACAAAGAATTATAAATCAATATATAGATGAATCCAAACATAAAGTTTTGACTCAATTTCTCGCTTTCTTTTCGATTATCTTTTACACTAAGCGTCCAAAACAAACCCCAAATAATAGAGGACACGACACCTAATACAACACCTAAAGTACTCGAGAACTTTATATCACTAATATTTCCATGTGTAGCTATTATTATCACACCACATAAACTAATAAGCAAAGATACGATTGACTTTAAATCAATTTTTTGTTTTAAAATTAAAATTGAAAATATGACTATTGTTATTGTCCAAGTATAATTCAGAGTTAAGGCTTCCTGAGCCGGCAGCAGTGAATATGCTTTAAATAAAACAAGATAATACAAAAATGGATTTAAGAAGCCATAAGCAGCCGACATAAGCCATTTACTTATGCTACCAGGCAAAACCCTGCCTCCGGATTTTAAATTGAATACAAGAAATACTATCAGCGAAAAACCAATTGCGATTAACAACAAATACTCGACACTGGCATAATTCAATCCAATTTTGAAAGCTGTCGCTACTGTTGACCACAATAATGCAGAGATCAAGGCATAAATAACAGATTTTTTATCTATCATTTTTGAAGCTGCCTTCTAAAATCATTTTCAGTGTAAAACGAATTAATACCATCAATATATTTTCGATTGTATGGATGAATTTTCAAGGCTTGATTCAGATAATATTCAGCTTCGTTTTGATTTCCAAAATATACAGATGCAATTCCATAATTAT
>JAUQWR010000185.1 GCA_030835065.1 Candidatus Kapaibacterium sp. | reverse complement strand
TCGCGCGAGCCGGCATTAATACAAATCCCAAGTGCAATAGATTCAATCCCGGGCACTTGTTCGCTGATTATTCTCAAACCATTATCCAATACTGTCTTATTATAGCTGACAGTTTCCCTTCTTGTTTTTGCCATCACCAAGCCAATCAAAGCATAAATAATAAACTACAAAATTACCAAAATTCAACGAACTAAATCAGTTTTATTATATTTTTTCAAATTCATATTTTTCTTTATTTTATATCTAATTCTTTTTATTGATTTGTCTTATAATTAAAATAACGACTAAAACTAAAAAATCCATTATTTATTATTTTTTTTATTTTTTTGGGTGGATTGTATTATTTATTTTCGTTTTTTTTTAATAGACTGAGAAGGAAATGGGCAGTTTCATAAATCGATGTAATTTTATAAGCCCTCTTAGTGAACAAATTTGTTCGGAATTACAGTTTTTGCTCAAGACAAAAGTAATAAAAAAAGGCGAGCTTATATCAAAGCAAAATCAGACTAATATGTCATTATATTACGTAGAAAGTGGCTTAGTTAAACATTTTTATTATCGAAACAATAGACCATTGATACTTCAGTTCTTTAAAGAAAACAGCTTTTTTCTTATTCTTGATAGTTTTTTGTCTAATAAACCATCTGAATTTATGACAACTGCGATAGAAACAACTAGAGTTAGTTACTTGGAATATCAAAATATTGAAAAACTGGCGTCTAAATATCATCAATTCGAGACTTTGTATCGGAAAATTATGTCTCGTGCTACTTTAGGTACTTACAATAGGTTTAAAGATATTTTCGAGCACGACGCAACTTCTCGATACGATAAATTTTTAGTCAAAAATCCTGAACTAATGCAAAGGATAAGTCTTGGCGATTTGGCTGCATACTTAGGTATTTCGCAAGTTTCTTTAAGTAGAATCCGTGCTAAATAAGTTTTTTTAACATTTGTAAAAACAATTTTCTTACTGATTTCTTAAATTAGTTGTTAAATAATAAGTTTAAGGTATTATGATGACTTTAGAAAATAAAGTAGCACTTGTGACCGGTGCTAGTAAGGGTATTGGTGCAGCCTCTGCAGTTATTTTAGCACAAAATGGTGCCAAAGTTGCTGTCAACTATAACAGCAGCAAAGAAAAAGCCGACAAGATTGTATCTGATATCAGCTCTTATAGCAAAGCTATAGCTATCAAAGCCAATGTGTTTGATGAAAGAGAATCAAAAAGCATGGTCGAACAG
>JAUQWR010000184.1 GCA_030835065.1 Candidatus Kapaibacterium sp. | reverse complement strand
CTTCCATTATACCAATAGATGTATTGCTGAGTAATTTTGTAAAAAGTATCTAAAATAGGACTGTATTTATCAAAAGAATTAATGCTGGAATTTTTGAAAGCAATGCAATTTTCGCAAGGTGCGCCCTGCCCCCAAAGTGCAATATAGCATTTTGTCTTTTTTTCAATTTTTAGTTTATTCTTAATAAATGTATTGGCAAATAAAATCTCTTTAGTCTTTACATCTGAAACAATTACCGGTAGCTCTAATCCATTAAAAAGATTTTTTAATCCTTCGAGGTTCATTTCGTTTATAAAATCGCTGACATTAGCACTAGCATTTTTATCAAAACTTTTTATCTTATTTGCTAATACTTTGAAATAGGATTCGAATAAAGATCGAACAAGCTCTTGATCTGAAACAAGAATAATATTAGAACTTCTAAACTCTAAGTTTATAGATAAATCAGAATCTTTTAATATCAATAATTTGAAATTCAGGTTGGAATTACTTAATGAAGAGCAAAATGAAGGATTGTCAGAATATCTAGCAAGCAAATCAAATAGTCTGAGAAAATCTCCTTGAGTTGAGCTATCTTTGTCTGATAAACTCCCGATTGTAAGGAGTATATCTTTATTATCATTTTTATATGAAACAAAATAGCAAATATCAAATTCAAGAGAATTTGATATAAGTTTCAATGTATATAAAAAATCATTCTTTAAGTCGTTTGCTAAGCTTATTTTGCTTATAGAATCAGCAAAATGTTTTACTAAGTTTACTCTTTCAATCATTGCCCTGTCTTCGCTATTGCCTTAATCATATATAGTAATATATAGAAGTAAATGACGCATTTTTGTTGCATTTCGAAATATTATGTAATTTGCATCAAAATATTGAATAATAGCGGGATAATAATGAGAGTTAAATTTGTATTTATATCATTTTTGATGATATTAGCATTAAGTTCTTGTTCTTTGTTTGATAAAGTATCAAATAAATCAGAATTTGAATATATGCCTGAGCATACTCCTGAATCGAAGTATAAATTTGACGTAAAGACAAAATATTTGGAAAAATATGATCTGACAGGAGTAAAAAATGGTGCAATAGCATATCTTGGATATGAAAAATGGGCAGAGCTCGTTGAGATCAACGAGAATTATTCTTTATGGATAAAAAATATCAAAAGAGATACCAGCGAGTTGCCTTATGTATCAGTAAGTTTTGATCTCGAACTTCAAGATCCTTCTTTTCAATTTGAGGGAAATCCAATAAAGAAGAAAACATTTGTTATCAGATACTCAAGCAACTATGAGATAGAGAAGTCGAAAGGTAGCCCTGGTGCCAAAGCAGCTGAAGAAATATTACGAAATTATGCTGAATATGCAAAATCTACAGGTAAGATTAGTGCCTATGTCAATAATATGTTTATCAAAAAAGCTAAGAGTCCTTACGTGCAAGTCTGTGCATATGTCTTAGATTATATAAACAACACACTTAACGATAGCCAGACTTGGAAATATAAGCAGGTAGAATCTATTATTTGTGGCGCCGAGATAATGGGGCAACTCAAAGAATGGATGTGGGAAATTGAACAAGGAAAAAATAAGACCAAACCTGCCTCTAAAGGTGAATAAAACAAGATGCTTGAACAGCAGAAACTGCTGTCAAGCATCATATTTGTGATAATAAATCGAAAAATATTAATTCTTAAATTTTAGATATTATTTACCATATAATTTTAACTTCTTGGACTTGCCGGAACCTACCTGCACAATTTCAGCATAATAAGATTGCTCTCTTAGTTCTTGTTCGCTGAGTATAGTCAAATCAATAAATCTATCGAGCCTATAACCTGATCGATTATAATTCAGAGTACTCAAGCTGGCATTCCAACCTTCAAACCAGATCATCAAATCATGTTTTTGCTGATCATCGCCATCGAATATAGCAATCAGGTCAATATCAGAATTAGCTCCTGCAGATTGATTATAAACAGTACCATACAAATACAAAGCTTTAAGTCCAAATCTATCAGGATTGAGAGAAGAGGAAATAGCATCCACCATCCTCATACGCCAGCGAAGTGGTTCATCGCTTATTTTTTCGTTCAAAGCAGCAATATTATGATTATAAGCAGAATTAGCAGAAGCATCAATCAAAATGCCGGCAGCATAGTCTTCGTCGGCATTCATTAATATCCTAAGCACCATTCCATCGGTTGCTTCTCTAACGTTAATCACCTTCAATGTATTAGAAATATGCTCAAAATCAGGCAAAAACCTAGTAAGCACATTTTCAGATTTCATCAAGAAATCATAATTGAATACTACTTTTTCATCATCAGGATACAATGGAAGATATCTAATCGAAGATTCCACCAAATCTTGGAAAAAGTGTGTACCAAAGGATAAATCAGGTGTATAATTCCCTTTTTTCTTAGCGATTTCAATCAATACGGCAGTATTATTAATATCTGAATATGTGGCTTTCACACCAAGTCTTATATCATCACGGCTTCCCCATCTGCCTGGGCCCATCAATATGAAAGACTTTTTAGGCAAAAACTTATTCAACAGCCCAACCGCACGTCCTATATCTTTCAGATCTTGCAAATCAGAATGGCTTGAATATTCCTCCGGATCGACATATACTATGTAATTTATATCGGGTACTTTGCCATTAGATACATACCTATTTGCAGTAAATACTAATTTTTCTTTAGGAATATCCTTAGGAATAACTGCAGATACCCCTTCTTTGGCAGAGCTTTGCGGTCTGCTTTGCAAAAGATATAATGATTTGCCGTCGCTGGCAAATTCCAAATCGACTGGCGTCTTAAGCTTTTCAGTCAATATTGCTAAAATCAATTTCAATTGGCTAATATATTGAGTCCTGGTAACTAAATTTTCGAAAGTTACGATTATATCATGCTTTTTAGTATCAATACCCAATCCAATTGGATGTTTCACATGGTTTTCTTCGACAATCGAAAATACTTCATTTAGCATAGGATATCTATTGGCAACTTCCTCAATCAATTTTCTAATTTGAATTGTTTCGAAAGTATTAGTTTCTAGATTTATAACATCAATATTTTTAGGAGTATAAGCTCTCATATCCTGATAAGTAAGGTTCACTCTCAAGTCAGACTGGCCTGGAGCAACAAGAATTGGATAGTCATCGCCAATACGATCTACTGCACGAGTACCTAAACCAGGCACTAATCTTAGCAAGCCATCTTCTCTTTTTATTCTCGGCGACCATCTAAATTCATTATTAGTGAAAGCAACACCTGCAAAAGCAGGAAGGAAATATTTTCCGGCTCTTACCCCGACAACTTCTTGAATCATAATACCCATTTCTTCGTTGAAATCGAGTAAGTTCCTTTCAGTGCGATATCCAATCGGATCGGGTCCAAAAGTTGAAGCATAAACTTCTGCAATAGCATCCATCAAAGCTTCTAATCTTTCAGATTTATTACC
>JAUQWR010000183.1 GCA_030835065.1 Candidatus Kapaibacterium sp. | reverse complement strand
GGACCTACGCCTTGCCAGTTTTTTATTAAACCTAGTTTGTTATAGTATTCGGAAGCTTTTTTCTTATTTTTTAAATCAAGATTGAGCTGACTAAATCTTTCATTAGTAATTGCCTTGGAATAAATAGAAAATTTGGGATTATTTAAAAGATTTTCATAAGCTTTATTCATTCTCTCATTTAAATAATCAGTATATGCAGAGTATTTTTCATCAAAAAATCCCATAAAAATAAGTTCGTAATTATCAGGCGAACTAGTAATAGTCTGCATAGTTTTTAAGTATTCGTCTTTATAACCGAAGGCATCTAGTAGAAACACCTTCATTGCATAGTAATCTTGCTTGTCTGTAATAGCTGGATTGGATATTGCTTTATTGCACATATCCAAGCATTTGCTAAAATCATTATTGAAAAACGCCTCTACTGTCTGCTCATAATCAGATTGTGATTGTGCTTGTGGGATGATTATGAATGTAGCTAGAAAGATTGGCACAAAGAATAGAATTGCTCTTAAACGCATATACTTTCCAAAAATTAATAAATCTTTTTGGGAAATTAATTAATTTTTAAGTACTGTCAAAATAAGAAATAAAAACAGAGGCACAACTAATGCTATGCCTCTGTTTTTTTATTTCGGTTAATACTTAGTTTTATTATTAACTAATTATTACTTTTTAGGTAAAAACATCTGATCGTCCATTTCTTTATTCAATTCGTATGTATTTTCATTTTTCAGCTTGTAAATTTCTGAATTGGTTTCGACAAGCATAGGGAGCATTACATCGCCAACCTTTTGGTAGTTGCTCATTTTGACTGTAACAGGATATGTAGCATTCGACATTTCTTCCAATTGTTCATATTTATTCAAAAGATATGTTTTAGCATCGAAATAATAAGTATATTCTTCGCCTGCTTTAGATTTTGCTTTTACAACAATATTTCCATCCTGTCTGCCCAACACTTCCATTTCGAATCCATTTTCGAGCAATTTTGTAGTAGCAAACATAATACCATCGCCCATAATTTTATCGTATTGTTTGCCTTTAATTTCGCTAAAAATTCCATTCTGACCGGAGAAAGCTTGTTGCCCGTTGCACCATAATTCTTGAACAAACATACCCATATCCATTTTTAGGTAATATTTATTAGGTGCTTTTTTATATTCAATAATATCACCTTCTAAAGACTGACCTTGGATTATCATGTTTGATTTTGATTTTACTATCATAGAATTTACAGCCGCAATACTAGACTTTCCGCCAATTGCATCAATGTGTTTTTTCATTAAGTCTTCCGGGCTTAGAGAAACTTTTTCCATCTTAGCTTTTTCGCCGCTTATTGGTTCTAAATCTAAGTTATATTCAATTATCTGACCAAATTTTTCAAGATCTTGTTTTACTTTTGGATCGCCAACAACAACAATAAAAGCATTTTTTGGATTCATAAAATCGTATGCCATTGCGCTAATAGCCTTTCCTGAAGTAGCTTGAAGCCTGCTTGGGTAAGACTTAAATCTTTCTAATGGGATGTTTAGGAAGTCTGCCGATTGAATTAAAGAAGCTAAAAACGAAGAATTTTCGAAAGACATATAATACTGTCCTAATTCGAATTTCAATAATCTATTTAACTCATCAGCAGCAGGAGCTTCGTCTGCCAATTGTTGCAATTGTTCCATAATCACAGTAATCGAAGAATCAGTTTTATCCATTTTGACATCAGCACCACAAGCAAATCTGTTCAAATACTTAGAGCTGGTTAGATATCCCCAAGGAGTATAAGTAAATGAATAAGTTTCTCTCAAAGTGCGGAACAATCTACCGCCAAAGCCAGATCCAATAATCTTAGAAGCCAATTCTAAAGTTTCATATTTTTCGTCAGTCGAAGGCACACCAAGAGAAGTTATAATAACAGTGGATTGGGTTGAGCCCGGACGATTAATAAAATAAACACCTTTAGGCATAGGCTTAGCTTCAGGAATTTTTATTTCCAAAGACTTGCCTTTTTTCCAATCACCAAAGCTCTTATCGATAGCTTTGAAAACTTCTTCGGCATTGACGTCGCCAATAATAGCGATTGAAGCTTGATTTGGTTTAAAATATGTACTGTAGTATTGTTTGACATCATCAATTTCTATAGATTCTACTGATTTTTCAGTAGCAGAATTTGCATAAGGATGATTTTCGCCATAAAGAACTTTACGGGCAAGAATAGCACCCAACTTCGAAGGTTGAGATTTATCATTAATCAAGCCTGCAATCATTTGTTTTTGCAATTTTTCGAATTCATCTTCAGGAAGGCTTGGCTTCAAAACTACATCAGTATAAATATCCAAGATCAATTTCATATGTTTTTTGAGTCCTGAAGCACTAACAGTGATATAATCACCAGTAGAGCTTGCAGAAATCGAAGCACCCACGCCATCAATTTCGTTTGCAATCTGCTGAGCACTGCGCTTGCCTGCACCTTTAGTCAATAAAGCTGCCAATAAATCTGCAGTACCGGCTTTAGTATCGACAGAAGTACCGCCAGGAATCAAAAGATTCAATGACAAAGTAGGCTGGTCTTTATCTTCAATTACAAAAATTTTCAATCCGTTGGGCAAAGTTTTTTCTTTGTGCGACGGGAATTTAAACTCTCCGGCAGGCAAAGACTCCGGTTTTTTACTTACATCTATGGTTTGTGCAGTCATAATATTCACAAGAATTATGCTTATAACAAAAATATATGATAAGAACTTCATTTTATTTCCTTTGAAATTAATTTACATCAAAAATTTAACTAAGCTTTTTTCGGGATATATTGCAAAATCACTCTATTTTTAGTACCCAAGTATTGCTTAGCAACCCTCATGATGTCTTCTTTAGTCACTTTCAAATAGTTTGCAAGTTCTGTATTGATTAATTTAGGATCATTGTAGTAGCTATTGTAACGCGCAAGAATACGAGCTTTGTCTAATGCATCTTTCAAACCAAAAATAGTTTGAGATTCTTTAATATTTTTAGCTTTTTGAAGTTCTTCGTCGCTAATACCTTTTTCGATTACTTTTTCGATTTCTTCAAAAAGTGCATTTTGCAAATCTTTCAAATCTTTGTCTGGCTGGATAATGCCATAGAACACAATAGCGCCTGATTTTTCGAGGCTCAATGGGAAAGCAGTAGCTTCGACTGCCAATTGTTCTTTATCTACAATAGTTTTATAAATTCTTGAGCTTTCTCCAGCAGCAAGAATATCGTTGAGAAGCATCATAGCGTGATAATCTTTATCGCCTAGCGAAGGAGCTCTAAAAGCAATGAAAACACCAGGAAGCTGAGCTTTTTCGTCGTCAATTTTTTCAACTACTTCGCCCTTCATTGCATTAATTTTAAATTGTTCACGCTTTGGAAGTTCAGTTTTTGGAAACTGACCAAAATAAGAATTAACGTAGTTTCTAGCATCTTCGATATTAAAATCGCCTGCAATTACTAAAGTAGCATTATTAGGTCTGTAAAAATTATTATAAAATGCTTTAAAATCTTCGTTTTTTGCATTTTGGATATGCTCTGCACTTCCTAGAGTAGTCCATGAATAAGAGCCACCATCAAACAAATGCTCGCAAACCTTATCTAATAAATTGCCATAAGGTTGATTAAATCTTCTCATATTCATTTCTTGAAGAACAACACCGCGTTGAGTTTCCACACCGATTGTATCCACAAGCAATCCACGCATTCTTTGGGATTCGATCCATAAAGCAAGCTTTATTTCATTTGCTGGAAGACGCAAATAATATACTGTTTCGTCGAATGAGGTATGAGCATTCAAATCCCCGCCTGCTTCTTGGATATATTTATCTATACTTGCTCTTGGGATATTATTAGTAGCTTCGAACATAAGGTGCTCAAAAAAGTGTGCATAGCCGGTTTGAGATGTAAATTCATCTCTAGAACCAACACGATAATGCACAATTGTAGCCACTACAGGGGCTGATTTGTCGATATGATAGATAACCTGCAATCCATTTGGCAGAGTATCTTTTGTAAATTCAATAGGTTTCATCTGACACATAGCCGAGTCCATACCTCCCGCGAAAAGGAAAAAACCTAGTGCTATGCCCAGTATTTTCCCAATCAGATTTAATTTTTTCATAATAACCTTTACAAAAAGTCACAAACATTTCTACTAAATTATGAATTTTTACGCAAAATTTCATAATTAGTTACATCTAAATTAATTATAAAAGTATATGAAATTATTCAGAGGCTTCCTTTTTTTGTGCAAATTTTGACACAATGATGCTTATTTCGTACAATACGAACAAAGGTGCTGCAAAAATCAACTGGCTGATTGGATCTGGAGTAGGAGTGAGCACTGCTGCAAAAATCAATATAGCTATAACCGAATGCCTGCGGTACTTCCTCAAAAATCCCGGAGTGAGCATTCCAAATTTTGACAAAATAAATGACACCATCGGCATTTCAAACAAAATACCTGATGCAAGGAGTATCATGGATATAAAACTAAAATAGTTGTTTATGTCTATTATATTCTTGATTTTTTCTGAACCAAAACTAGCCGCAAATCCCAACATTGAAGGAATCATTACAAAATAAGAAAATGCAACACCACCAAGAAAACAAAAGGAAGTAAAAACTGTAATCGACCCAACCCATCTTTTTTCATTATTATACAAACCGGGCGATACAAATTTCCACAATTGATACAACATAAATGGGAATGAAATAATTATTCCGCATATCAAGATTACTTTGAAATATAAAAAAGGCTGCCCGAATGGCATCAAATTTTGTAAATCCAACTTTGCGTTGCCCGCTGGCTTTAGCAAAACATAATCCATAATGTCGTTAATAAAATAACCACTTACTGCCGATCCTACAATCAAAGCCAGCAAAGCATAAACTATTCTTTTTCTCAGCTCTTCGAGATGGTCCCAAAAGCTCATTTCCTGATGTTCTGTTTCTTGTTTTGTTTCTTCCATATATTCTATCGACTACATACCTTCAATATATTTATATTTTTCGGTTACTACTTGCGGGCTGTAGAGCCTCCAATCGCCAAATCCATTGCTATCAATAAAAATATACTCTCTATTATGAGGATAAATCCAACGTTCGTAAGCACGATTGTCATAATTTGAAATCGAATTTTCTATTTGGCTTGGTCTTCCATATATTATATATACCATCCCTTTATCAGTTAGCCAACCAGCAGTGTAAGACCTAAAGTTATTATTTGCATAAGCAACTCTTTCGTAATATTGCTCCATTGCTTCATTAGTCAAAGTACCAGGACTTGGGTCTAATTCTACCCAAAAAGCATGAAATCTATTTCGCTTTTCTTCATTGCTAGAGGCTTCTTTAATATAATCTAAATCTTTTTGGCGAGCTACATATCTGAGCTGGCTTATTGCTTTATCAATATCTTCAATTCCTTCGGTAAATCCATTTGGTGATGATTTTATTGATCTTTCGACTATAGCTAATACATCATCTTTTGCATACTCGACTGAATCTGCAGTGCGCTTTAATAAATATATCTTCAAGGTATAAGCTCCAGTAGACTTAATAGGAGCCTTATCTATTCTAATATATTCTTGACTAGTGCCATTTTTAATAATTTTCTTTATTGGCTTGCTTGAATATACAGACTTTTCGCCATCTAATATTTCATATACATATTCGGCTTCTTTATCTGAACCAGTATTATTATATGTTTCAAAAAATGCAAAGAAATAATCTTTTAAAATACCTATATTATCTGAAACATGCGGAGTAATTGAAAATTTTCCATTTTTTTCTTCGATACTGGATACTAACATTATCCCACTGGTAGAAAAATTATACTCATTATAATTTATTACAGTAAGTGTTCTGCTTTGAGTCATTTCTGCTTTGCTTTGCTGATCTAAAATACTTACATTCACTTTATATGTACCGGGAGGCAAGCTTGCAATAGCCTGATTGAAATCAAACTTTCCAGTACTGCCTTGGCACACATTATAATCTTCTTCGACAATAACTCTTTCTATATTATTCGAATAGAACTTATTATTAGCTGAGTCACTTATATTTATTAAAATATTATATTTGCTGTAGTACTTACCCGATGATGCTCTAAATTCGAGAGATTGATAAGGAAGCAAAGTGTATATATCAACTCTTGTGCTGTCGAAAGTCTTACCTCTAAAAACTATGGCATCGTAATGAAAAACACTTGGTTTTGAGTTTTCTCTCATTTCCTGACTATATGCCATTTCAATACAAATCAATCCTAAAAGCAAAAAAATTAAATACTTCATTTTGCACCATCAATTCAATTACTATTCATGAATTTTTCGAAATTACAATTCACAATTGACAAATTAATCAAAGGTGTAAGTAATTCCAAATCTAAAAACGTCGAAGTTGAGAGATGATTTTGATTTAAAAGGCCAAAACATTTGCTCACGTCGAAATTCTTGAGTAACAAATGACAATAAATTTTTATAAATAAATTTTGAAGACGGATAATAGTCAGTTATTTCTTCAATCAAAATGGGCTCACAATATTCTACCCATTGCTGGCTTATGTTGTCGAATAAAAACGCTCCTATCCATTTTCCACCTTCAAATTCGGGATAATACACATCATGCTGGTAAGCAATTTCAAAAGAAAAATTTTCATCTAATAAAATTTCAATCGAAGGTGAAAATCCTGTTCCAAATTTAAAATTTTGGTCGAACTTTGTAATCATTTCATCATTTTTTTCATTTTTTGAATTTGATTCAAAATCGATTCTATTCCATTGCATAATACTTGAATGATTTAAATACATTTTGGATTTATTCGACAGATCAAGTGCAAACCCATTTTTTACTTTAAAGCCAAATTCCCAAGCATCAATTGTAAATCCGGTAAAATCAGTCAGCCCTGGTTTAAAATGAGATGACACATTCGTCAAAAATATTGATTCAGAGGATTTTGAATTCAAATTGCTTCTCAAATAATTAAGTTTATTTCTTACAAAACCATATTCTATTTTAGATTCATATGATTTGGATATTGATTCTGTAAAAATCTTATCTGAAAACTCAGGAAGAGACAAACCATAACTTGCTTGAAAAAACGATTTATTGTCATCTTTGGAATCAATATTGAAATATATCTTTGTCAGATCATATATATCATAATTACTTGCATTTGCATATTCGCATCGCAGCAAAATCAATAACATACTTACTATAAAAACAAAGACTTTATACAATTTTAATATTTCATTCAAAAGTAATAAAAAACAATATTTATCAAAGCTAAACTTCAAAATACAAAAATATTTTAAATTTATGATTGTTTAGTAATTTTTTAGGATCGAGATGGAACAAGAATTCAGAGTTGATGGGATGTCTTGCATGCATTGTGCAAACAGAGTGAAAAAAGCTATAGAAGCAGTGGATGGAGTAGAGCACGCCGAAATTAACTTAGAAGCTTCTAAAGCAACAGTCACAGGGAATTTCAGCAAAGATGCAATTGCCGAAGCTGTTGACAAATCAGGCTATACTTTTGTAGGTTAAAATATGAAATTAGGCAAATTTGAAATCAAATCGATCGATACATGCAATTTTGGGTTGGATGGAGGATCAATGTTTGGAGTTGTGCCCAAAGCAATTTGGTCTAAAGCATATCATGCTGGGGACGAGCTCAATAGAATTACACTAGCCGCAAGCCCATTATATATCGACACCGGTGATAGAAGAATTTTAATTGATACCGGTAATGGCGATAAATTTGACGACAAATTTGCCGGAATTTATAATTTAAATAGAGATGAATCTTCATTAGTAAATGCCTTAAAAAAGAATAATATTAATCCAGAAGACATAAGCGATGTTATTCTCACTCACCTACATTTTGACCATGCTGGCGGAGCTACAATCAAATCAGGAAATGATATTATTCCCAGCTTCCCCAATGCTAAGTATTATGTTCAAAAGAGTCATCTCAACTGGGCTAATAATCCTAACGAAAAAGACAGGGCTTCGTTTATTAAAGACAATTGGATGCCTTTGATCGAAAACAATGTACTAGAGATTATTGAAGGCGAATTTGAACTTTTCCCTGGTATTAGTACTATTCTTTCGGATGGGCACACAAAGGCTATGCAATTAGTCAAAATTGAATCGGATGATGATATTCTATATTTTTGTGCAGATTTGATCCCTACTTCTGCCCACATTCCATTTCCTTTTGTGATGGGCTACGATAATTTTCCATTGACAATAATTGAAGAAAGGAAAAAACTTATTCCAAGAGCGTATGAGGAAAATGCAATTCTTTATTTCGAACATGATGCTTTCAAAAAAGCAGGTCGCTTGGATTTAGCAAATAATAAATATATTATCAATAATACAATCGAGATTTAAATGTTTGACGAAGAAAAGCAATACGAAACACTGGAAATTGATGGAATAAACTATGCTAATGTGGCAAGATCCAAAGATATTGTCGAAGGCAAAGGTTATCAATTTATATTCCAAGAAGATTACGACTTGCAGATAGCTGTAATTCGATTCGAATCAAAATTATATTGTTTTCACAATATCTGCCCCCACCGCCATGCCGATAGAATTCACGAAGGCATAATTGACAAAAAAAATAAAACACTAACGTGCCCGCTACATGGCTGGACTTACACACTTGATACTGGCGAAAACACCAACAAACATCAAGGAATTAAGCATTTAGTCAAGTTTTCTATATTCGAAGAAGATGGATTAGTTTGGGCAGAAATTCCCAGCGACCAGTTAATACCTGCTTGGCGCAAGAATCCTATTTAGATGTTGCCGATTTGATCTTTTGCTATCTCTGCAGATCTTTCTTTTTTATAGTGAGCATAAACTATTCCTATTAAAGCAGCCGAATAAGCATTAATAAACAAACCATCTCTAAAAACCATAATAGGAGTAGTAAATCCACCAACAAACATTAAAAATAATGATAATACAGCAGCCATCAAGACAGATTTATAAAAAGTATTTTTTACTTTAAACATCAACCAAGCTCCTAAAACAAAATTATATGCTAAGAAGAAAAAGAAGCAAATTGCAAGAGGAAAGCCCAATCTATATGTAATATGTATATAAATATTATGATTTATTTGGAATGAAGTAAGTGTTTTTACAATTGGATCATAAAACCTATTGATTTTTGCCAATCCATTTCCTCCCAATGGATTTGTTTGTATGTGTTTCCATGCTGCTTTATATTCGAATAATCTACCTTGGACTGAGATATCTTTCTTGCCATCTGAGGCTGAAACAAATCTATTTTCTAATACAGAGAAAAGTAGATTTACATTGTCTTTCATAAACAAATACCCCATTCCAAAAGTAGCAAATGAAATAAGTATCAACATGAAAAAGAACTCAATTTTTTTGTTGAATTTTAGGAAAAAGACAACTACCAAAGCTTGAATTATTAAAATAATCCAGAAAGTTCTTGAAAAGGAAGTGATTAAAGCAACAATACTTGTAGCAGTAAAAATAAAAATCAATAACTTATGTATATTTTTTTTGCTATAGAAGTAAAAAATAATACCTGAAATCGAAGCTGCAGTCATCAAAGATTGATTAGTTCTCAATGTTCTACCTAATTCATAAGCATACATAAGCTTCTGAGTAGAAATTTTATAATAGCTATAAAATTGAAATAAATCTACAAAAAAATATACAATACCAATTGAAGCTAAGAACATTACCAGATGCTTTTTGTCTTCAAAATAATGCCTTATTGGAAAATAATATAAAGTCATACACAAAAGCAAATATTCTCTGAGCCAATTCAACAATTCAACTCCATTAATAACCGCGATTAAACCGTTAAAAATGGCAGCAAAATAAAATAGTAAAAAAATCCAATCAGCAGAATTTCTAGTCAGCTTGATTTTTTCAACTACAATGGAATATAAAAACCAAAAGCCTAAGCCACCTAATAGATATGCCGCAATAAGAGCATCTAAAGCAGAAACGCCTTTATCACTTGTCGTAAAAAAAACTATCCCGCATAGTGATACAGAAATCAACCAATAAACCGGATTACTAATTGCAAACAAAAGTGCTGCAAGTCCAACAACAAATCCTAAAAAATAAATTCCAAAGTCAAATAAAATGCTTGTATAAGACAAAAGCCCTACAATAAATACCAGCACAACTGAGATCCAGACCGGCATTTCAGAACATTTCTCAAAAATTTCTTTGAAAATATTTTTATTTTCGTTTATTATCATTACTTTGCAATATTCGTTTATATCTATTACTAAACTGTTTTAAATTAAACCAAATTATAATTGCTAATATTGAAAAAATAAACATTCCTAAACCCGTGCCTGCAATAATTAAAGATCTCTTGGGTTTTAATTTCCTGTCTGGTACTTGGGCATAATCTAATACAATCAAACTTTGAAGGT
>JAUQWR010000182.1 GCA_030835065.1 Candidatus Kapaibacterium sp. | reverse complement strand
AAGAAGAACCGGAATTTTAATTTTTTGCAGATTTATATATTTAAATGGGCTGTTTCTTTCGATTCAGCCCATTTTATTTCTTTTAGCTACAATATATATCTGCTCAAATCATTGTTTGTTACAATTTCATTCAGACTAGCCTTTACTTTATCAGCATCGATTACTATATTTTCTGACCCAATATTATCAGGTGCATTAAATAATATTTCTTCTAATAAAGTGGTTAATATAGTATGCAATCTGCGAGCACCTATATTTGTTACTTCATCATTTACTCTTGCAGCTATTGCAGCAACTTCTTTTATTGCAGAGTCTTCGAATACCAGTTCTAAGTTTTCTGCACTCACAAGTGCTTGATATTGTTTTATCAAGGCATTTTCTGGTACTGTCAAGATTTTCACGAAATCTTCTTCTGTCAAGCTTTTCAGCTCTACTCTAATCGGGAAGCGACCTTGAAGCTCGGGTACCAAATCACTTGGTTTTGACACATGAAAAGCACCGCTGGCTATAAATAGAATATGCTGAGTGTGGACTGCTCCATAACGTGTATTGACAGTGCAGCCTTCTACAATCGGGAGTAAATCTCTTTGTACACCTTCACGTGAAACTTCTGGTCCGCTACCGCCACCGCGCGAAGCTATCTTATCAATTTCATCTATAAATACAATACCGGAATTTTCTGCTCTAAACAAAGCCTCTCTAATTACAGCATCCATATCAATCAATTTTTCAGCTTCTTCTTTGACTAATGCTTTTTTTGCATCCACAATTTTGAGTTTGCGTTTTTTGTTCTTTTTGGGCATAATCGAGCCAAAAAGATCTTGAAGATTCATGCCCATCTCGTCCATACCTACCGGACCGAGCACTTGAAGATTTGGTGCAGAATCTACCACCATATCAATTTCAATACTTCTTTCGTCGAGCAAACCTTTGCGGAGCATATTTCTAAACTTTTCGCGTGTTTGTGAATTTTCTTCGATATCATTATCGGATATTGTATCGAACGAAGGACCTTTTTTAATCGGTGGTATCAATATATCAAGAATTCTATTTTCTGCTGCTATTTCTGCTTCTGCTTGTTTAGAGCTTGTTTGCTCTTCGCGAACAATCGAAACAGATCTCTCAACCAAGTCTCTAATCATTGATTCCACATCGCGCCCAACATAGCCAACTTCAGTAAACTTAGTAGCTTCTACTTTAACGAAAGGAGCTCCGGCAAGCTTGGCAAGACGGCGGGCAATTTCAGTTTTTCCGACACCAGTAGGACCAATCATAATAATATTATTAGGATTGATTTCATCTCTAATACCGCTCGATACTCTTTGGCGACGCCAGCGATTTCTTAAAGCGATGGCAACTGCTTTCTTTGCAGCATCTTGCCCAATTACAAATTTATCGAGTTCGGCTACTATTTCTCTTGGTGTCAAATATTTTTCTGGCATAATTGCCGGCTCTTGTTTGTCTTCTTTAACAGTCATTTCTACTGCCTGTTCATTAGTCTGCATTTCCATTCTTTCAATTTTAAAATTAATTTTATACGTTTATCACTTAGAAAAATTTCAATATACCAATATTCAATGACTTAAAGACAAAAATTTTAAAAATATTCCGACACAAAATCTATTCTTTGCTAGTCAATCTTTATACTAACACCTAAGTCTAATTTTAAGAATGAATAAAGAGAGAAAAAATCATCATTAGTACTATGGTCATCTAACTCTATATTTCCAAGATAAGAGCATTCAATATTCATTCTAAATTTTTCGTTGAAAGGTACTAATATTCCTAGTGCAGGTCTAATTCCAAGCATAGCTTCATCAGCTTTGAAGTTAATTATCTCACCTTGATCATTTAAATCTAAATCCTCAAATTCATATACTATACCTGCTCCCAATCGAAAATATGGGCTAAATGAATTTGGCTTTGAAATGAAATTATACCTAATACCAGCCAAAAAACTAACAGACCCAATACTACCCTTTATATCTTGATTTTCATTAACATCAAATGTAGTATAGTTCACTGCAAAGTCCCATCCCCAATTGTCAGCTTTCATAAATGTAAATGAAGCTCCAAAATCCAATCCTGTTTCTAAATCATCACCAAGATCACTTGTTACAAATGCTTTTCCGACTTCAATATTTAAATATCTATTTTGTTCATCTGCATGAGTTTTATTTGCAGCACTTAATAATAATACAATAACTATTAAAATGAAATTTTTCATAATATCCTCAATTAACTAAAAATTAAATATCTATTGAAAATCCAAAACAAGTTTTAAAAAATTTGTAATCTGAAAACAAATTATCGCTTATTTTGTCAGATCCAATTTCAATATTAAACTGGTAGCTTAAATCTAAGTAAAAGTCGAATTTATCGGTAACTGGAAAATTAATTCCTAAATTAGGTTTTAGTCCTATAAAATAAATTTCATCTGAATTTTTATCATATATATCATTTTTGCTTTTAATTTCTTCATCGGCAAATAATAATCCAGTTGATATTCCGATGTAAGTCCTTACTTGCTTATCGTTATTGTTAGTGTAGTACTTTGCACCACCCATAAGCCCGAAGGAATTAAGCTTAATTTCCCAACTAATATTATCTTCAATTTCAAAGCGATCATTATACGCAGAAACCATCCAATAAATATTATCGTTTTGTTTTAGTTCAAGACTAAGCCCAAAGTTTATACCAGTGTCATATCCATCCAAGCGATCAGACGTAATTGCAGACAATCCTAATTCAAGATCAATCCTTTTTTCGCTTTGTTCTGCATAAACACTTTTGGGTAAAATCAAAACTAACATTAGCAGTATAATTACAATTGTTTTTTTCATAACTCTCCTACTTGCAATTTTTATATTGAAACATAATTATATTATTATTAATCCTTACAAACTGAAATTCCGAAACTTAGTTTAAATGTAGAAACATCTGAAAAGAAATTATTTCCTTTTTTTTCTCCTTTAACTTCGATATTT
>JAUQWR010000018.1 GCA_030835065.1 Candidatus Kapaibacterium sp. | reverse complement strand
GACCTGAGTTCAACAAATCATAAACATAATCATTATGGCAAGAATCACCATCATATCTACATTTAAAACCTGCAAGGCATGCACTTACAATAATCATTTATTTACCTTTAGGAATAGTAACCAAAGAATTATCAATTAATCTAGTTTTTCCCATATACGCAGCTATCAACAATACAATACGGTCGCCAGCCAAAAAAGTATCAGGTTCGTCTAAGTTATCAGCTAAAGCAGAAGAGGCATAATCAATTTTAATTTGAGGAACAGACCTAAGAGTTTTATGCATAATTGCATTAATAACCTTTCTTTCGCGGCAACCGCCATCTATAGCCATCTTAGCTTCTTCCAAAGCTTTAAACAAAATAATGGCATCTTCTCTTTCTTGCTTCGACAAATAAGTATTTCTTGAGCTCATTGCGAGTCCATCGGGCTCTCTCATAGTTGGAGCAATAATTATATCAATACCAAAATTCAAATCTTTTGCCATTTGCTTAATAACAAGAGTCTGTTGAAAATCTTTTTGCCCGAAAATCGAAGCATGAGGTCTAACTGCATTAAATAATTTAGCAACTATAAGAGCCACACCATCAAAATGCCCGGGACGTCGTTCACCTTCGAACTTATCGGTTACATTTCTGATTATCACATTACAAGAAAAACCAATGGGATACATTTCTAGTATATCAGGAGCAAACAAATAATCGCAACCGGCTGATTCAGCCATTTGGCAGTCTCTTTCGAAATTACGCGGATAACGCTCAAAGTCTTCGTTTGGTCCAAACTGAGTTGGATTGACAAAAAGAGTTGTTACAACAACTTCGGCAAAGTCTTTAGCTCTAGTAATCAAACTAAGGTGACCTTGATGGAGATAGCCCATTGTCGGAACACAAGCAATTTTTTTGCCTTGAGCTTTCAAAGTATCCGAAAGCTTTTGCATTTCTTTAATTGTATTTATTACTTTCATATTATCCCGTTTATTCACTGAAAAACACTTGATTTTTATTATTTATTACCATTGCACCTGCCCTACCAAATGTCGCAGATGTAATTTTTTGAACAAAAGTATCTACTTTAGATAAATGAACCTCAACTACAAAATCTATTGCATCTGCATAATTTTCTGTAAAAGTAACAGCAAATTCATCAACAAGTCTTTTAACCATTGAAATATCTTCGTAAGTACAAAAAACTTTGACAGAAGTAGTTCGATTTATAACTTTCTTTTCGCAAATACTCAAAACGGCTTCGGTGGCATCCGAATAGGCTCGAGCTAATCCACCAACACCCAATTTTGTACCACCAAAATAACGAGTAACGACAACAATAATATCGCTCAAATCAAATTTTTTGATAGAAAACAAAATAGGCTTGCCGGCAGAGCCATTGGGCTCGCCATCGTCTGCAGCACGAAATTCCATACCATCATAGCCGATTCTATAAGCAAAGCAATTATGAGTAGCATCAAAAAATTCGGCTCTAATAGTATTTAAAAACTGAATTGCATCTTCTTTCGTGTTTACACTCGCGGCTGATGCAATAAACTTAGAACCTTTAATTTTTATTTCAGCCCTCAAAGGCTTAGCAATTGTATAATATTTGTCTATGTCTTTATTTATTTCGCTCATATATATTTACTCTTAAAGGCAAAAAATGAAAATTGGAATGATTTGCTATCCAACCTACGGTGGAAGCGGCATTGTAGCAACAGAACTTGGGCAAGAACTTGCCAATAGAGGTCATGAAATCCATTTTATCAGCTATGCTATGCCAATGCGCTTAGACACTTTCAAAGATAATATTTATTATCACGAAGTAGAAATACCGCATTATCCTTTATTTGAATTTCACCTTTATACTTTGGCTCTTACTGGCAAAATCTTGGATGTAATCAAATACGAAAACCTCGATATCATACATGCTCATTATGCCATTCCTCACGCCATAAGTGGGATTCTTACCAAACAAATTATTGGCGATTCCCGCGTTAAGCTCGTTACTACTCTCCATGGTACAGATATTACTCTGATTGGTATGGAGCCTGCCTTCAATCCAATTGTCAAATATTCTTTAGAAAATTCTGACGCTATTACTTCAGTTTCCAAATATCTAAAGGATAAAACCTATCAGAATTTCAATATTGAAAAAGAAATTAGCGTTGTGCCAAATTTCATTGATACAAAATTATACAAAAGAAATGAATGTAAGAATGTAAAAAAACATTTGAGTTCGAAAGATGAAATCATTCTTATGCATATTTCCAATTTTAGACAAGTAAAACGTGTGCCCGATACTATTTTAATTCTTAAAGAAATTCTTGATGCCGGACTACCTGCAAAACTTGTGCTCATTGGTGATGGTCCCGAAAGAAACGAAACTGAAAGATTAGCCAGAGAACTCAACATCATCGATAATGTCAAATTCCTTGGCAAGCAAAATGCCTTTATTGAACTGCTTTCTTGTGCTGATATTTTTCTTTTGCCCAGCCAATCAGAAAGTTTTGGTCTTTCTGCTCTCGAGGCTATGGCTTGCGGTGTGCCTGTGGTTGCTTCCAATATTGGCGGTATTCCTGAAGTTGTTGTTCATGGCGAAACCGGCTATCTTGCTGAACTTGGTGATACTAAAAGAATGGCTAAATATGTTATTGATTTGGTTACTAATTCTAAAAAATGGCAAATTTTCTCTGACAACTCTATAAAAAGAGCTGCTAAAGAATTTGAAATTTCTAAAATCATTCCTCACTATGAAAATATTTATAACAATCTGATGAATAGCTAATGCTGAAAACTCCTATAAAATTCGATAGCAATAATGATTTAAATGCTGAAATCTATGATGAACTGCCACTTTGGGCGGCACCTTTTGGTATGATGTTATTAGATAAAGTACACTACAAAAACAATCAAACTGTTCTCGATATTGGTGCCGGATGCGGTTTCCCATCAATCGATTTAGCTATGAGGCTTGGCAATACTTGCTCGATTTATGCTGTCGATCCCTGGACTTCTGGTATAAATCGTATTAAAAAGAAGCTCGATTTCTATCAAGTACGCAATTATAATATTATCGAAGCTCTTGCCGAAAATCTTCCTTTCGAAGATAATCATTTCGACTTAGTGATTTCTAACAATGGACTTAATAATGTTGAAGACTTACAAAAATCCCTTTCAGAAATCTTTAGAGTCATGAAGTCTAATGCTAATTTAATTTTTACAACTAATGGTAATCAGACTTTCGATACTTTTTACGAAATCTTCAAAGAATATGCTAAAGAAAAAAACAGATCGGATGTTTTTATTAAAATCCTAAATCATATTGATAATAAAAGAAAACCTGCTAAAGAAATTTCTGAATTACTCGAAAAAATTGGTTTTAAACTTAATGAAATTGACTATTCTTCTGTAGTATGGAAGTTTAATGATGGAATTTCATTTTTCAATCATTATTTTATTAATTATTATTTTTTGCCTTCGTGGAAAGAAATAATTCCCGCCGATGAATTTGATAATTGGATTATAGAAATAGCTGCAAGACTAGACAATTTCAAAGAAGATGCATTAAAAATGAAAATACCAATTCTATGTTTTTCAGCAACTAAGTAAAATTACCTATAAGTATTTTCCGAAAACTGTCGATAATACTCTTGAGGTAAAAAATGAGGGATATTACGCTAAATATCGGGAATTCAAACTTGGCGGCGCGAGACAGCTCCGCCAAGATTATTCATGAAATGGATCAAACTAAAGACATTATCAAAAAATTAAAAACTGCTATTACTACTTTTGGTTCAAACTCTAAAGAGTCAAAAGAACTGATTGAGCAATTAGATAATGGCAGAGATAAGTATTTTGAATTGCTTACTAAGCTTAATATTTCTCGAAAAATTGAAAAGAAACAGAAATCAAAGCAAAACGATAAAAAGAAAAAAGCAGATCAAAACAAAGAAAAACAAATTGACCACAACGATCAACAAAACAAGAATTTAGCTCTTAAAGCTTATAAATCAAGCTCCAATCAGTATTCCAAACCACTGATGATAGACACATTAGTTTACTAAATCATTTTTTTTCTACTAAATTTAAAATAAATGTTACAAATTACATTCTCATCTGTTTATATAATTAAAATATGAGCCGATTGGTGTGAATGAGTAAAATTTTGGAAAATAAGACAGATAATGAGCTCTACGAAATGCTCCATCAGGGCGGCAAGCCCGGAAGGGATGCTTTCGATGTGCTTTATGCTCGATATTCTTCGAAGATTTTTACTTATTGCAAAAAAATATTGAATAATTCCGATACGGCTGAAGATATTTTTCAAGAAACATTTGTTAGATTTTACGAGAGCGCAAAAGTTGAGCGCAAAATGACTAATGTAGCCGGATTTCTTATTCGAATTGCAAGAAATCTTTGTCTCAACGAAAAAGCAAAAAAATATAACGACAAAGTGCCTCTCGAAGATTTTCAAATGCCGTACCTTGATAACTCATACGAAAAGAAAGAACTTAATGATATACTAAATACTGCTCTTGAAGCTCTTCCTGAGAAATTTAGAGAAGTACTCATTCTTAAAGAATTTATGGATCTTTCTTATAACGAAATTGCTGAAGCTCTCAATACTACTCTTCCCGTGATTCGTATTAGAATTTATAGGGCAAGAAATAAACTAAGAGAAATTTTGCAACCTTATTTTGAAGAATATGATAAATGAAATAAAACGAGATTATTATGATTAATAATGAACTTAATAATTTATCTGAACAATTATCTGCTTTTTTGGATGGTGAGCTCGAAACATCCGAATCGGAGGTATTGTTTTATGAAATTGCTTCCAAACCGGAATTGCAAGAGCAATTGAAAGGTTTTGTAAACCTTAAAAATGCTTTTCATAATTCCCAGATGGTCCCTCCGGATCATCTTAAAAATGCAATTCTTGGCAAAATTGGTCTCGATGACGCTAGCATTGGAGCTTTGCCTCCTGCTACTATTTCATTCTATTCCAAAATGCTTGGCTCTAGAACAGTCATATCTTTAGCTTCGGCTACTGTTGCTGTTGTGGCTACCTTCTTATTGCTTTCTTCTTATTTTAATAATAAAATTGAAGATATCAATAAGTCAATTACTATTGCCAACAAGAATAGTTCAAATAATATAGCTGTTGTATCTTCGAATGCTAATAATTCGGCATCACCAATTATCACAGCCAAAAAACAATCTAATTCAGGATTTATTAATTCATCAATCAATCCTATCGACAATAAAAGTGATGATGCCGAACTGACTTCTTCAAACTCTGAGATTAGTTCATTTGATAGCTTTGCTTCTAATGAATCATTAATTGATGATAAAACAGAAACTACTGGTAATAATTCATTTATCAATCATTTATCGAGCAATTATGTAAATATTTTTCCTGTTTCAAATTTTGAACTAAAAAACAAAAAGCTTTCAAAAA
>JAUQWR010000181.1 GCA_030835065.1 Candidatus Kapaibacterium sp. | reverse complement strand
ACTGAAGATAATAAACTAAAGCGTTTGGTAGAAACAATCGAATCTTCTGCAATTAGAGGTAAGAATATTGTATCTCAGGTTTTGACCTTTGCCAGAGGAAGCCATACCAAACCTATTAATTTATCATTGAAAAATTTAGTTAATGAAGTTGTTGCAATTATCAAACAAACCTTCCCCAAAAATATTTACTTAAAAATAGATTCACATAGTAATTTATGGAAAATCAAAGCCGATCCTAATCAAATTCATCAAATATTGATTAATCTTGCTGTTAATGCAAAAGATGCTATGCCTACCGGTGGTTATCTTAATATTTCAATTCACAATGTAGAATTGAATCAAAATGCAGTTCTGCCTATTCCTGATATTAAACCAGGAAAATATGTATTAATTGAAATTGCAGATACTGGTATTGGTATTCCTTCAGACATAAGTGATAAAATATTCGATCCATTTTTTACAACTAAAGAACTTGGAAAAGGAACTGGCTTAGGACTTTCAACTGTTTTTATGATAGTAAAACAGCATAATGGTTTTATTCATTTTGAATCAGAAATCAATAAAGGTACTTCATTTTATATTTATTTTCCAATATCTAACGATCAAGATACTAATAGGAAAGAAACCTCTCTTAGTTTGATTGATGGTGATGATAGACTGTTTTTTGTTGTAGATGATGAGCAACCTATTCAATTGGCATGCGAAGAGGTGCTCAAACAACTTGGATTTAGAGTTGTTTTAGCAAATAATGGGTCTCATGCCGTAAATAAATTCCTGACTATGAAAAATGAAATAGATTTTGTGCTAATTGATATGATGATGCCAGTAATGGACGGTATTACGGCTGCCAATTTGATGAGAAATATTAAAAAAGATGTTGTGATAATTGGTATGAGTGGATTATATTCCGAATCATATAATGAAGATAAAAAATCCATAATTGATGCTCATATCAAAAAACCATTTACAACCGAAGCATTAATTGAAAAAATTAACGAAGCAATAAATAATAGAAATATTAAGGATTAGAAAATGGAACAACCCATTAATTCTCCAGAAATTGATTTGACTCAGAAGACTATCTTAATTATTGAAGATGAAGAAGAGTATATTCAATCTATTTCAATTACTTTATCAATCTTAGATTACGAAACAATTATGGCTCGTAATGGAGAAGAAGGCTTGGCTTTGGCTCAATCTAGCAAGCCCGATCTAATCCTTTGTGATGTCAATATGCCGATTATGAATGGATTTTCGGTTTTGACTGAAATAAGAAAAATTGATGCTCTTGCCAATACTCCTTTTATTTTTCTTACCGGAAATGCTGAAAAGCAAGATTTCAGAAAAGGTATGGAAGGTGGGGCAGACGATTATCTTACTAAACCTTTTACTGCTGAAGAATTGATTAATGCCGTTAATACTCAATTGGTTAAGAAAGCTACACAAGTAAGACTGATCGATAAAAAAATTGAAGGTATTAAACAAAGTATTTTCAACTCTTTGCCACACGAATTTAGAACACCATTAAATTCTATACTTGGATTTTCTAGTTTTATTATGTCTGATGATAACTTAGAAGTTTCAGATGTTCAGCAAATGGCTTCTTTGATATATTCATCTGGCAAAAGACTGGAACATCTTTTGAATAATATTGTTTCTCTTGCTCAATTGCAAATTACTATTATGG
>JAUQWR010000180.1 GCA_030835065.1 Candidatus Kapaibacterium sp. | reverse complement strand
TAAGAGCAACACCATAAATCAACAAATCGTCGGAAGCAAATTCAGCTAATTTTTGTCTGCATAATCCGCAAGGAATCGATACATTTTCTGAAATCATTGAAATTGCGATAATATTAATTTTTCTTTCCCCCGATTTTACCATAGAATCTACTGCAACCATCTCTGCATGGCTTGTCAATGTATAATCACATGACTCTATATTACATCCGGTATGTATTCCACCGCTTGAATCAATTAATGCTGCTCCAACTTTAAATTTGGAATAAGGAGCATAGGCTTTTTCCATAACTTCAATCGATTTCTCTATTAAACTAAAAATATCAGAATCGATTTCATTTACATTAAGATTTTTCATTTTCCTCCTTATGCGTCTTTAATTTATACAAATGAAATGTTACTGCAGATGCAATAACAAACATTCCAATCCTAATCCAAATATTACTTGTCGCAAAAAACGCCGAAAAAATCATTGATGCCCATAGTAAAACAATTGTCGAAATTTTTACATTCCGGGTCATTGATCTATGTTCTCTATAATTTATTATATATTTGCCAAGATATTTATTTGAAATCAATCGGTTATACATCTTTTCGGAACTTTTGGCAAAACATGCAGCCGCCAAAAGAAGAAACGGAGTAGTTGGAACTAACGGCAAGAATAGTCCTAATATTCCGAGCCCTACAGACATAAATCCGATAATCATTAAAAGTATTTTAATCATAATTTATATTAATAACCTAAATAATTCGAAAGCCATTTTTCAACTTTTAAAATATCCACGTTTTTTCTTTGAGCATAATTCTCGATTTGATCTTTTGCTAAATATCCTACAGCGAAATATTTTGAATCAGGATGCGCAAAATACATTCCTGATACTGACGCTCCAGGTATCATCATACCATTTTCACTAAGATCGACTTCACAGTGTTCTGTCAAATTTAATAAATCAAAAAGTTTTCTATTTTCTTTATGATCAGGCAATGATGGATATCCCATAGCTGGTCTGATACCTTTATAATTTTCGGCTAATATTTCATCCAAATCTAATTCTTCATTTGCCTGATATCCCCAAAATTCTTTCCTAACCCTTAAATGCAGATGCTCAGCCATTGCCTCGGCAAACCTGTCTGCAATCACTTTTACCATTAATGCATTATAATCATCATTATTTTTTTCATAATATTCTACTAAATTATCAACACCAATGCCTGCAGTAATTCCAAAAAATCCAACATAGTCCATTCTTCCACTGCTCTTTGGAAGTATATAATCTGCCAGGCTATAGTTACTAGATTTATCAGATTTTGATAATTGTTGTCTTAGTGTATTAACAACAGATATTATTTCAGTTCTATTCTCATCAGAATAAACTTCAATATCATCATTATCAGTAGAATTTGCTGGATACAAGCCATAAGCAGCATTAATTTTGATAGATTTATTTTGTATAATCAAATCAATTAATTTATTTGCATCATCAAATAATTTTCTTGCCTCATTACCTTTGCTTGGATTATTGAATATCGCAGGATATCTTCCTTTCAATTCCCAGGTAACAAAAAATTGTGTCCAATTAATAAATGGTCTAATCGGTTCAATTGGATAATCTTTCAAAATATTCAAACCAAGTTTATTTGGTTTAATTACCTTATAATTTTCGTAATCGAATTTAAATTTATTTTTTCTTGCGTCTTCCAAACTCATTAAATTCTTTGCTGCATGAGTTTTTTCATGATTGTTTTTTAATTCATTATATTCATGTTTTAATTTGAGTATAAACTCATTTTTGTTTTCTCCTAAAAGAGAATTGACCGTAGGTACACTCTTGCCGGCATCTAAAACATGAACAACCGGTGCAGAATAATTTGGAGCTATTTTTACTGCTGTATGAATTCTGGAACTAGTAGCTCCGCCAATAAGCAAAGGTATTTCCATTGAATTTTTTTCAAGTTCTTTTGCAACATGTACCATTTCATCTAAAGAAGGAGTAATTAGACCACTTAAGCCAATAATATCAACATTATTCTTTTTTGCTTCTTCAATAATTTTCTCGCAGGGAACCATCACTCCCAAGTCAATTATTTCATAATTATTACAAGCTAAAACAACACCTACAATATTTTTCCCGATATCATGCACATCACCCTTGACGGTAGCCAATAAAATTTTACCTGCAGAATTTTTGCCTGTCCCTTTTAATTCTTCTTCAATATAAGGTATTAAAATAGCAACTGACTTTTTCATTACTCTGGCACTTTTTACAACCTGTGGCAAAAACATTTTTCCAGCACCAAACAAGTCGCCAACTACGTTCATTCCGTCCATAAGAGGTCCTTCAATCACTTTTAAAGGACTTTCAAATTTTAACCTGGCTTCTTCAGTATCTTGATCAATATAATCAACGATTCCTTTGATTAGAGCAATTTTCAATCGTTCTTCAACTTCAAGCGAACGCCAATCGGCTTCTTTAGCAATTTTATCAGTCGATTCCTTGTAATTTTCTGCGATTTCGAGCAGCCTATCAGTAGCATCTGCTCTTCTATTAAGCACAACATCTTCAATTCTTTCTCTTAATAAAGGATCAATATCATCATAAATTACTAACTGCCCGGCATTTACAATTCCCATATCCAAGCCT